>NZ_MKJW01000104.1:0-31479 GCF_001942375.1 Kocuria sp. CNJ-770 | reverse complement strand
AAGGACGAGGCGCAGTTGCCGACACCGGCCACCGCCACTCGGATCGGATGATGAGACACGATTCTCCTTCGTCGTGGGGCCGGACGCAGCCGCCGTGGCGGGGCGCGGCCGACCCTTCGGGGGTGAGGGGTGAGGGGCGGGTGACGTGGTGGTCCCCGCTGGGGTGCCGGCACGGGTCGCGCCGGCACCCGGGCGTCAGGGGCAGCGGTCGATCCACTCCTGCAGGTGAGGGGCCTCGGCGCGGATGTGGTCGTCGTGGCTGTGGGTCACAAGGGCGGCTCGGGTGTTACGGGCCCCCGCGTCCGCGGTCACGGCAGCGGCGTCGTGGGCCGGGTCGATGACCACGCACTGCTCGTCGTCGCCGACGATCCACACGTTGTTCTCCACCTGCCACGTGCCTCCGTCGAGGGAGAAGGTCCCGGAGGTCACCAGGCGCTCGACCCGGGCCCGGTCGGTGGAGCCCGCTGCACCGCCCGGAGGGGCGGCCGCCGGCCCCTGCTCCGCACGGCCCGCGCCCGGCGCCGGAAGCTGCCCGGACACGCAGCCGGTGCTCATCCTGCTGCCTCGTGGGCCTCTCCGGCCACGGAGGCCGGTGCCGGGGGCGTCTCCGTGCGCCGCCTCCGACTGCTGCCCGGGGACACCGCGCGGTCGACTCGGCACATCGCGTCTTCCTCTCTGTCTGGGTGGCGGCCACCGCCACCGGTGGCCGAGGGGCCTCGGCCGGAACGTCAGCTCGACTCACCTGTTGCAACACGTATCGCATTACGCAACATCATGGGTGGGGAAAGTCTCTGCGAGAGCACTCCTCCTGTCAAGGGGCGGCGTCGTCGAACTGCATCTGCTGGAGGATCATGGCGGAGATCTCCTCGACGGACATGGAGGCGGAGCTGACGTGCGGGATGCCGTTCAGGACGTACATCTCCTCGGCGTTGCGCAGCTCGTACGAGCACTGTGCGAGGGAGGCGTAGACCGTCGCGGGTCGTCGTTCCTGGCGCACCTGGCTGAGCCGCATCGGCGAGGAGGTGAGCCCGAAGCACTTGCCGACGTGGGGCGCCACGGGTGCGGGCAGGGAGTGCTGCTCGAAGTCCTCGTCCACCAGGGGGAAGTTGGCGGCGCGGATGCCGTGCTGCAGGGCCAGGTACATGCTGGTGGGGGTCTTGCCGCAGCGCGACGGGGCGATGAGGATCAGGTCCGCCCGCTCGAGGGCCCGGATGGACTGGCCGTCGTCGTGCTCCATGGCGTACTCCACCGCCGACATCCGCCGCTGGTACCGGATGGCGTTCCCCAGGCCGTGGGCTCTGCCCGGCTGCAGGCTGGTGGTGGCGTGCAGCGCGGTCTCGAGCTGGGGGATGTGGGTGCCGAACAGGTCCACGAAGAAGCCGCGGCTGCCGGCGAGGACACCACGGATGTCCGGGTCGACGACGGTGGAGAACACCACCGGCACCCGCCCGGCGGCGGCCACGGCGTCGATCCGGTCCGCCACCTGCCGTGCACGCTCCACGGTGACGACGAACGGCACGGTGTGACGCTCGAAGGGCTGGTCCGGGAACTGCGTGATCAGCGTGCTGCCCAGGGTCTCGGCGGTGATGCCCGTGCTGTCCGAGACGAAGAACGCCACGGGGCAGGTCTCGGTCATGTCGTTGCGTGCCTGTCTCTCGTCGTGCCGACCGCGGGCCCGTCCCGGCGCGCGGGGCGCCGGGACGGGGCGTCTCAGGTGCTGGGCTGGGGTGCGGTGCGGGCCAGGGACAGCCAGGTGTCCACGACGGCGTCGGGGTTCAGGGAGACGGAGTCGATGCCCTGCTCCAGCAGCCAGGCGGCCAGGTCGGGGTGGTCGCTGGGTCCCTGCCCGCAGATCCCGACGTACTTGCCCTTCGCCCGGCAGGCGGCGATGGCCAGGCCCAGCAGCTTCTTGACCGCCGGGTCGCGCTCGTCGAAGGAGGAGGCGACCAGGGCGGAGTCGCGGTCCAGGCCCAGGGTGAGCTGGGTGAGGTCGTTGGAGCCGATGGAGAACCCGTCGAAGTGCTCCAGGAAAGCCTCGGCCAGCAGCGCGTTGGCCGGCAGCTCGCACATCATGACGATCTCCAGGCCGTCCTCCCCGCGCGCCAGTCCGTTGGCGGCCAGCAGCTCCACCACGCCCTGGGCCTCGGCGAGGGTGCGCACGAACGGGACCATGAGCTTGATGTTGGTCAGCCCCATGGCGGTGCGCGCGTGCCGCACCGCCGCGCACTCGAGCTCGAAGGCCGGCCAGAAGGCGGGGGAGAGGTAGCGGGAGGCGCCGCGGAACCCGATCATGGGGTTCTCCTCCTCCGGCTCGAAGATCGGGCCGCCGAGCAGGTTGGCGTACTCGTTGGACTTGAAGTCCGACAGCCGGACGATCACCGGTTCGGGGGCGAAGGCCGCCGCGATCGTGGCGATGCCCTCGGCCAGGCGCTGCACGTAGTACTCCCGCGGCCCGTCGTAGGCGGCGATCCGCTCCCGGATCTGTCCGGCCACCTCGGCCGGCAGGCTCGTCCCGTCCTGCTCCAGGGCCAGCAGCGCCAGGGGGTGGATGCCGATCTGCCGGTTGATGATGAACTCCAGCCGGGCCAGCCCCACGCCGTGGTGGGGCAGCTGGGCGAAGGCGAAGGCCTGCTCGGGGGTGCCGACGTTCATCATGATCTTCAGCGGCGCCTCCGGCATCGCCTCCAGGGAGGTCTCCTCCACGGTGTAGTCCAGCAGTCCCGCGTAGACCAGGCCGGCCTCGCCCTCGGCGCAGGAGACCGTCACCGGGTCCCCGTCGGCCAGCACCGCGGTGGCGTTCCCGGCCCCGACGACGGCGGGGATGCCCAGCTCCCGGGCGATGATCGCCGCGTGGCAGGTGCGGCCGCCGCGGTCGGTGACGATCGCGGCGGCCTTCTTCATGATCGGCTCCCAGTCCGGGTCCGTCATCGAGGCCACCAGCACGTCCCCGGCCTGGAACGAGGCCATCTCCTCGTGGGAGCCCAGGACGCGGACCTGGCCGGCGCCGATGCGCTGGCCGATCGCCCGGCCCCGGGTCAGCACCGTGCCGCTGCCCTCGAGCCGGTAGCGGGAGACCGCACCGGCCGCCCGGCGGGAGACGACGGTCTCCGGACGGGCCTGGAGGATGTAGAGGCGCCCGTCGGTCCCGTCCAGGCCCCACTCGATGTCCATCGGGCGGCCGTAGTGGGCCTCGATGGCCACCGCGTAGCGGGCCAGCTGCTCCACCTGCGCGTCGGTGAGGCTGAACCGGTTCCGCAGCTGCACCGGCACGGGCACGAAGCCCACCGTCGCCCCCAGGTCCCGGGAGTCCGTGTAGGTCATCTGCAGGGCCTTCTCCCCGAGCCCGCGCTTGAGCACGGCCGGGCGGCCGGCGGCCAGGGCGGGCTTGTGGACGTAGAACTCGTCCGGGTTCACCGCCCCCTGCACCACGGCCTCACCCAGCCCGTAGGACGAGGTGATGAACACCGCGTCGGTGAAGCCGGACTCGGTGTCCATGGTGAACATCACTCCCGAGGCCCCCACGTCGGACCGCACCATCTTCTGCACGCCCACCGACAGCGCCACCTCGGCGTGGGTGAAGCCGTGGTGGACCCGGTAGGCGATCGCCCGGTCGTTGTACAGGGACGCGAAGACGTCCTGGACCGCGGCCAGGACGTTCTCCACGCCCCGCACGTTGAGGTAGGTCTCCTGCTGGCCGGCGAAGGAGGCGTGCGGCAGGTCCTCCGCCGTGGCGCTGGAGCGCACCGCCCAGGACGCCTCCACCCCGTCGGGCTGGGCGGCGGACAGCTGCTCGTACGCGGCGCGGATCGCCTCCTCCAGGGCGGGCGGCAGCGGCGCCTGCCGGATCAGCGAGCGGACCCGGCTGCCGGCGGCGGCCAGGGCGCTCACGTCGCCGGCGTCGAGGCCCTCCAGGACCCCGGCGATCCGCGCCTCCAGCCCCGAGGCCGCCAGGAACTCCCGGAAAGCCGTGGCCGTGGTGGCGAAGCCGCCGGGAACCTGCACCCCGGCGCTGCCCAGGTTGCGGATCAGCTCCCCCAGGGAGGCGTTCTTGCCCCCCACCTCCGGGAGGTCGGACAGGCCGATCGCGGTGAACGGAAGAACATGGGTCATCGGAATCGTCTCCTAGAGGTGCGTTCGAGCAGGCGGCGGTCATGTCGTCGAGAAGAGCCGGACGCAGCGGCGCCCTGAGCGGCGCCGGATCCGGCTGTACGGATGAGGGTCTCGTCGTCGATGGAGATGGCCGGGGCACGATCGGTGAGCATCTACGTGTCCCGCGGAAGAGAAGGATTTGATGGTTCGTCGCCCCTGGCGGGGAGCCCGTGGTTGCCGGCGGACAGGTGCGCCCGGACCCGGTGGTTCCCCGTGCTGCGACGGACTGGCGGCCGTCGCCGTGCGTGAGGGGGATCGCCGCCATGGTGACGCTCAATGGGCGCGACCGGTCTGCTCGCTCGAGCGCTCCACAGCGTCCGCGGGGAGGGTCAGGCCTGGTCGCGTGTTCGGCGGCCGGTCCGGGTCCTCCGACGCCCCGGGTCGAGCACGACGCATGACACCCCACTCCTGCTCGTGCAGTGGCCGACAACTATGTCGTCAACAGATATATCACTCATATACGAGCCCGGGAAGAGTGTTGCGGTCCGTGGCCAGGTGGCACCTTGGTCCACCGGTGCGGAAAGAGGTCGGCTGGATTTGCAGAGTTGCGCTCATTGCAACACTTACTCATGTGAGCGATGCCTTCAGGATCCGGAGAATTGCAGCAATCCCTGACTTTGCTCCGAGCTCTTGACCGTGGTGTGGATCACTTTCTACAGTGAAGCAACTTGGTTGTGATGAGTGCAACACTCAGCGATCGGGACGGAACCACCCAGCAGCTGTCGGGCGCGACAGCGGCATCCGCACCTTCGTCGAGGCCGGCGGCACCGACGTCGCGGTGCGGCGCCTCCCGTGACCCATCCCCGGCATTCCGCACGGGGTCCGCTCCACGAAAGGACGACCATGACCACCTCGCCCACCACCGTTCCCAGTGCCTCCTCGGTCGCCGAGCTCGAGCGCCTGAAGATCCTGCACAACGGGCAGAAGGAGCAGCTGACCTTCTCCGACGCCGAGTTCGAGCGCCGCCTCGCCGGCCTGCGGAAGATCATGGCCGACAAGCAGCTCGACGCCGTCGTGCTGACCAGCTACCACGGCATCAAGTACTACTCGGACTTCCTGTACACCACGTTCGGCCGCAACTACGCCCTGGTCGTCACCGCCGACGACTCCGTCACGGTCACCGCCAACATCGACGCCGGCATGCCGTGGCGCACGAGCTACGGCGACAACGTCGTCTACACCGACTGGCAGCGCGACAACTTCTACTTCGCCCTCCAGGAGGTCCTGCGCCGGCGCGGGGTGCAGGCCCGCCGGATCGGCGTGGAGGACGACGCCCTGCCGCTGCTGACCCGCCGGCGCATCCAGGCCGCGTTCGCGGATGCTGAGCTGACCGACGTCTCCCAGGAGGCCATGCGCCAGCGCATGGTCAAGTCCGCCGAGGAGATCGAGGTCATCAAGCACGGCGCCCGCATCGGCGACCTCGGCGGCGAGGCCATCCGCGCCGCCATCCGTGAGGGCATCAGCGAGTACGAGGTCGCACTGGCCGGCACCGAGGCCATGGTCCACGAGATCGCCCGCACCTTCCCGCACCGCGAGGTCCGCGACACCTGGGTGTGGTTCCAGTCCGGGATCAACACCGACGGCGCCCACAACTGGGCCACCACCCGCACGCTGCGCCGGGGCGACATCCTGTCCCTGAACTGCTTCCCGATGACCTCCGGGTACTACACCGCCCTCGAGCGCACCCTGTTCCTCGGCGAGCCGGACGCCCGCTCGCGCGAGCTGTGGGAGATCAACGTCCAGGTGCACGAGCGCGGCCTCGAGCTGATCAAGCCGGGCGCGGTGTGCAAGGACATCGCGGCGGAACTCAACGAGATCTTCGTCTCCCACGGCCTGCTGGCCAACCGCACCTTCGGCTACGGGCACTCCTTCGGAGTGCTCAGCCACTACTACGGCCGCGAGGCCGGCCTGGAGCTGCGCGAGGACATCGATACCGTGCTGGAGCCGGGCATGGTCGTGTCCATGGAACCGATGATCACGGTCCCCGAGGGCGAGCCGGGCGCCGGCGGCTACCGCGAGCACGACATCCTCGTGGTCGGCGAGGACGGCGCGGAGAACATCACCAAGTTCCCGTACGGCCCCGAGCACAACATCGTGTCCGCCTAGACGGAGCCCGACGGCGGCGGCGCCGCAACGCGCCGCCGCCGTCCCCGGCGGCCTCCGCAGCCGCACCACACAGCCGCACCACACAGCCGCACCCACGGCACGGAAGGACCACGGTGGTCACCACCCGCTCTCTCGAGGATCTCGACGCGCACAGCTACCAGGACTACGTGGCCGGAGGCCGAGGACTGGTGCTCATCCCCACGGGGGCCACGGAGCAGCACGGCCCCCACCTGCCGCTGGGGGTGGACGCGATGCTCTCCCGCGCCGTCTGCGCCGCAGCCGCGGAGGAGCTCGGCGCCCTGGTGGCACCGACCTTCAGCTACGGCTACAAGTCCCAGCCCCGCTCCGGGGGCGGCAACCACCGTCCCGGCACGACGAGCCTGTCCGGGCAGGCCCTCGTGCTGCAGACCCAGGACGTCGTGCTCGAGTTCTTCCGCCACGGCATCCGCCGGATCGCGGTGGTCAACGGCCACTTCGAGAACTACCAGTTCCTCTACGAGGGACTCGACCTCGCGGTGCGGCAGGCCCGGGCCGGCGGCCTCGACGGCAGCCGGGCCATGCTGCTCTCCTACTGGGACTTCGTCGACGACCAGGCCCTGGAGGCCGTCTTCCCGGACGGCTTCCTCGGCTGGGACGTGGAGCACGGGGGAGTGCTCGAGACCGCACTGATGCTCCACCTGCACCCCGACAAGGTCGACATGTCCCGGGCTCCCGCCCATCCCCCCGCCGAGCTGAGCCCCTACGACGTCTTCCCCGAGGACCCGGCCCGCACTCCGAGCTCCGGGTGCCTCTCCTCCCCCACAGGCGCCACCGCAGAACGCGGCGAGCTGCTGCTCTCCACCGTCCGCTCCGGCATCGTCCGGGCGGTCACCAGCGAGTTCGGGAAGTGAGAACGACATGAAGAAGACCGACGCCTCCGCGGAGGCCGCAGCCGAGGCCAGGACCGTGCCGCGGTTCCGAGGGCGGAACCTGCCCGCTCTGGACCGGGCCGTCATCACGGTCCTGCCTCCGGTGCTCATCGTCGCCGTGCTGGCCGTGGTCACCGTCAACCCGGGCGGCGCGGCCGAGGCCATCTCCGCGGCCCGCACCTTCGTCACCGGCAGCTTCACCTGGCTGTTCATCGCCTATTCGCTCGTGGCGGTCGCCGTCTGCGCGTGGCTGGCCTTCAGCCGGGTCGGCAGCATCCGCCTCGGCGGACCGGACGCCCGCCCGGAGCACGGCAAGTTCGCCTGGTACTCGATGCTCTTCGCCTGCGGGCAGGGCATCGGGCTGATCTTCTGGTCGGTCGCCGAACCGATCCTGCTGCGGGACGAGAACCCCGTCGTCCCTGCGGGGCAGGACGGTGGGGCCGAGGGCGCGATGGTGTGGTCCTACTTCCACTGGGGCTTCACCGCCTGGGCCATGTACTGCGTGGTCGCGGTCTGCCTCGCCTACTCCCACCACAACCTCGGCAAGACCCTCACCTTCCGTGAGGCCACGGTCGACGTCCTCCCGACATGGTCCCAGCGCGGGGCGGGCGTGGTGGTGGAGCTGCTCGCGATCATCGCGACCGTGCTGGGCCTGGCCACCTCCTTCGGCTTCGCCGCCCTGCAGTTCAGCTCGGGGCTCGCTTCCTTCACCGGGCTGTCCTCCGGCCCGGGGGTCTGGCTGCTCGTCATCCTGGGGCTGGCCGGCCTGACCGCGGCCTCCGCGTTCTTCGGCATCAACAAGGGCATGAAGCGGATCAGCGAAGTGAACTCCGTGCTGAGCATCGTGCTGCTCGTGGCCGTGCTCGTCGCCGGTCCCACCATCTTCATCGTCTCGAACGTCACGCAGACGTTCGGGTCCTTCTTCGCCCACTTCCCGGCGATGAGCTTCTGGACCGACGCCGGCACCGCCGGGCAGGGTCTCGCCACCTGGCAGGACAGCTGGAACGGTTGGTGGACCGTGTTCATCTGGTGCTGGGTCATCGCCTTCAGCCCCTTCGTGGCCGGTTTCATCGCCCGCATCTCCCGCGGCCGCACCATCCGCGAGTTCGTCATCGGCGTCACCGTGATCCCCTCGCTGATCGTCATGGTCTGGATCGGGATCATCGGCTCGGCCGCTCTGCACTACGACGACCGCAGCGACCGCGGCATCTCCGCGGCGGTCGCGGCGGACACCTCCAGCGGGCTGTTCGTCATGCTCGAGTCCGTCCCCGTCGTCGGCTCACTCCTGCTCGTGGTGGCCACCGTCCTGGTCGCCACCTACTACGTCACCTCCCTGGACTCCGGCGCGCACGCCCTGGCCGAGTTCGTCTCCGCGCCCCGCCGGGCCGGGCCGATCTTCCGCGTGGTGCTCGTCGCCAGCATCGCCGCCGTGGCGCTCACGCTGCTCACCCTCGGCGGCACCGCGGTGGTCGACACGGTGCAGACCGGCACCATCATCGGAGCCTTCCCGTTCTCCTTCGTCATCCTGTTGATGATCGCGAACCTCGTGCGCCGGCTGCTGACCCGCACGCCGGGGACCGAGCGCCTGGAGCGGGAGGTCAACGACCCCTCGCCGGACGTCCCCGGCACCGACGGCACCCCGGCGGGGGCGGGGGAGGGTCCGGTGCGGCGCACCGCGGCCGTCCCGGAGCCGGTCCCGCCGGTCGTTGATCCCCGACCGCAGCGCTGACCCCCGCGCCCGACGGGTGGTCGCGATGGGCACGTCGTCCCCGCCGGCCGACTGTCCCGGCGCGTCCGGGAGGTGGGAGCGCAGCCCGCGTTCCCACCTCCCGGACGCGTCGTGGTGAACGTCCCGCCCCCGTGACGCAGAATGAGAAGTCCTATGACGCCACCATCCGAGAACACCTCCCCCGGCGAGGCCCGCGCCGCGTCCGTCGTCTCCCACGCGCTGCGGGTCCTGCGCTGCTTCTCCGTGGACGAACCACTGCTGGGGGTGACCGAGATCGCCGCCCGCGTGGGGCTGCACAAGAGCACGGTCTCCCGGCTCCTGGTGACCCTGGAGCAGGAGAACGTGGTGGAGCGCGATCCGCAGACGCGCCGCTACCGCCTGGGCCTCGGCCTGATCTCCGTGGCGGGTCCGCTGCTGGCCGAGCTGGACGAGCGGCGCGCGGCGTACCCGGTGCTGCTGGAGCTGACCGAGCAGACCGGCGAGACGAGCGCTCTGATGGTCTGGAGCGACGATCAGGCCGTCTGTGTGGAGCAGATCCCCAGCCCGCGGCAGATCAAGCACACCACGCCGCTGGGCACCAGGTACAACACCGCGCTCAGCGCCTCGGTGCAGCTCTTCCTCGCGGAGCAGCCACCGGAGCGGGCGCAGGCGCTGCTGCTGTCCGGGATCATCGAGCTGCCCGACCCCACCGAGGCAAGCGTCGGGGCCTACCTGGAGTCACTGCGACAGGTCGCCGAGGAGGGGGTGGCCCTCAACTACGGCAAGACCTCGATGGACGAGGTCGGCGTCGCCGCCGCCGTCCGCGATCACCGGGACCGGACGGTCGCGGCCGTCATGGTCGCGGCGCCGCGCTACCGGGTCACGCCCGAACAGGCCCAGCAGCTCTCCGCCGCCGCCGTGGCGGCGGCCCGGGAGGTGTCCCAGCGGCTCGGGGCCCCTGTGGGGGCCCGCCGCACCGGGCGGGCGTCCCTGGAGGTGCGCTGACCGGGTCCCGTCGGCCCGGGGCCGCGGCCGTCACCCGGTGGAGGCCGCGTCCCGCCCGATCGTCTCCCGCAGGATCTCGCTCGTGCCCCCGAAGATCGTCAGCAGCCGGGAGGCGAGGTAGGCCTGGGCCACCGGGTAGTCGAGGATGTAGCCGTAGCCGCCGTGCAGCTGCAGGCACCGGTCCGTGACGGCCTTGGCCCGCTCGCTCGCCCAGTACTTGGCCTTGGAGGCCCCGACGACGTCGAGCGCCCCGGCGTTGAACGCGTGCACGGCCCGCTGGACGTAGGCCTCGGTGACCTCCACCTCGACCGTCAGCTCCGCGACCTCGAACCGGGAGTGCTGGAAGTCCAGCACCCGGGTGCCGAAGGCCGTGCGCTCCCGGGTGTAGTCAAGGGTGGACTCGAGCGTGGCGCGCGCCACGGCGCTGGCGGCCACGGCGACCGCCAGCCGCCCCTGGGGCAGCAGCTGCCGGATCTGCCGCAGCCCGCCGCCCTCCGCCCCGATCAGGTTCGCGCCGGGGACGCGGACGTCCTCGAAGAACAGCTCGGCGGTGTCCGAGGCCCGCACGCCCATCTTGTCCAGCTGCTTGCCGGCCGAGTAGCCGGGGGAGTCCGTCCTGTGCACCAGGAAGAGGCTGAAGCTGTCCTCCCCGGCGCGCTCGGCGCGCCCGTCCGTGCGGGCCAGCACCAGGGCGGCGTCCCCGCTGATCCCGTTGCCGATGAAGGTCTTCTGGCCGTTGAGCACCCAGTCCTCGCCGTCGCGCACGGCCCTCGTGCGCACCCCGCGCAGGTCGGACCCGGCGCCCGGCTCGGTCCAGGCCACCGAGGTGACCAGTTCCCCGGTGAGGATCCGCGGCAGCCACCGCTCCTGCTGCTCCGCGGTGCCGTGGGCGAGCAGGTGGGGCAGCACCCAGTCGTCGTTGAGGTGCAGCGCCAGGGCCACGCCGAGGGCTCCGCCGCGGACCAGCTCCTCGTCGAGCACGGCGCGGAACCGGTAGTCGGTCAGGCCCATGCCGCCGTGCTCCTCGGGCACGGCGAGGCCGAGCAGGCCCGCCTCGCCGGCGGCGGTCCACATGCTGCGCGGCATCAGGTGCTCGGCGTCCCACTGCGCGTAGTGGGGGGTGACCTCGCGCGCCACGAACTCGCGGGCGACGCCGCGGAACTCTTCGTGCTCCTCCTCGAAGAAGGGCTGGACGGCCGGGGTGGGAGTCATGGGGTGCCTCCTGTGCTGGTGGGAACCGGGTGGCCGGCGGCGTCCGGGTGATCGGTGGGGTCCGGGCGGATCGCGGTGCGCAGCGCGGCCCAGGCCATCTCCTCGAGCGCGGCCCGGGCGGCGTCGAGACGCTCCGCCTCCTGCGGAGTGCGCAGCCGCTGTGCGGCCCGCAGGGAGTGCGGGGTGGAGTTGATCAGTCCGAAGGCGGCCTGGGCGCGCAGGGTGAGGTCGGCGACCTCGCGCGCGGGGGCGAGCTCGCGCAGGGCCTCGACCCACAGGGTCACGTAGCCGCGCTGGAGCACGCGCACCGTGCGGCGGTCCTCGGCCGTCAGGTTGGGCAGCTCCCGGTCCTGCACCACGATCACGGCGGGGCGGTGCAGGGCGAAGTCGACCTGGAAGCGGACCAGGTGCCGCAGTCGCCGCTGTGGGTCGGGGGCGTGCCGGGCCACCTCGCGGCCGCGCTCGAGCAGGTCGTGGCTGACCTCGAGCAGCACCGCGCCCAGGACGGCCTGCTTGCTCGCGAAGTGCCGGTAGACCGCGGGGCCGCTGACGCCCGCGGCTGCGCCGATGTCGTCGATCGAGACCCCGGCGAAGCCCCGCTCGGCGAAGAGCGTGGCGGAGGCGGCGAGCAGGTCCTGCCGGCGCCGGGCCTTCGCCTGCCCGCGCACCGTGGTGGGCTGCGGGCTGGGTCGGCGGTCGGTCTGCGGCATGCGGTCCTTCTTCCGGCGGCGGGGCGGGCGTTCCTGGACATTTTAGTGAGTCGCCACTAACCTGACGACCAAGTTAGTCCAGACTAACCGAAAGGGCCTCCCGGACCCGGGGCCGGATCGGGACGGAGGAACGGATGCGGGTGCTGAGCAGCCGGGTGGACCCGGGCAGCCCGGACTTCGGCGCCAACGCGGCCGCCCAGCACCGGCTCGTCGAGGAGCTCGGGGCACGCCTGGAGCGGGTGGCGCAGGGCGGGCCGGCGGCCTCGCGGGCGCGGCACGTGGGCCGCGGCAAGCTGCTGCCGCGCGAGCGGGTGGACCACCTGCTCGACCCCGGCAGCCCGTTCCTGGAGGTCGGCGCCCTGGCGGCCGAGGGAATGTACGACGACGAGTGCCCCGCCGCCGGGCTGATCGCCGGCATCGGGCTCGTGCACGGCCGGCAGGTGATGGTCGTCTGCAACGACGCCACGGTCAAGGGCGGCACGTACTACCCCATGACGGTCAAGAAGCACCTGCGCGCCCAGGAGATCGCCCTCGAGAACCGGCTGCCCTGCGTCTACCTCGTGGACTCCGGCGGGGCGTTCCTGCCGCTGCAGGACGAGGTCTTCCCGGACCGCGAGCACTTCGGGCGGATCTTCTACAACCAGGCCAACCTCTCGGCCGCGGGCGTCGCCCAGATCGCCGCGGTGCTGGGCTCCTGCACCGCCGGCGGGGCCTACGTGCCGGCGATGAGCGACGAGACCGTGATCGTGCGCGGACAGGGCACGATCTTCCTCGGCGGCCCGCCGCTGGTGAAGGCCGCCACCGGCGAGGAGGTCACCGCGGAGGAGCTGGGCGGCGGCGAGCTGCACGCGGCCGTCTCCGGGGTGGTCGACCACCTCGCGGAGAACGACGAGCACGCCCTGGAGATCGTCCGCGACATCGTCGCGACCCTGCCCCCGCCCGCCCCCCGCGCCTGGCCGGTCCGGGCGGCGGAGCCACCGGCCGTGGCCGAGGACGAGCTGGCCGGCGCGGTCCCGGTGGACCCCAACGCCGGCTACGACGTGCGCGAGGTGATCGCCCGCCTCGTGGACGGGTCCCGCTTCGCCGAGTTCAAGGCGGAGTACGGCACCACGCTCGTCACCGGCTTCGCCCACCTGCACGGCCACCCGGTGGGCATCGTGGCCAACAACGGGGTGCTCTTCGCCGAGTCGGCGATGAAGGGCGCCCACTTCATCGAGCTGTGCGACCAGCGCGGGATCCCGCTGCTGTTCCTGCAGAACATCACCGGCTTCATGGTGGGCCGCGACTACGAGGCCGGCGGCATCGCCAAGCACGGCGCCAAGATGGTCACCGCCGTGGCCACCACCCGGGTCCCGAAGCTGACCGTGGTGATCGGGGGGTCCTTCGGGGCCGGCAACTACTCCATGTGCGGGCGCGCCTACTCCCCGCGGTTCCTGTTCCTGTGGCCCCAGGCGAGGATCTCGGTGATGGGCGGGACGCAGGCCGCCTCGGTGCTGGCCACCGTAAAGGCCGACCAGCTGGCCGCCCGCGGGCAGGACTGGGACGCGGAGGAGCGCGAGGCGTTCATGGCGCCCATCCGCCGGCAGTACGAGGAGCAGGGCAACCCCTGGTACTCCACCGCCCGGATGTGGGACGACGGCGTGATCGCCCCCTCCGACACCCGCGAGGTGCTCGGGCTGGCCCTCGAGGTCTGCTCCCGCGCCCCGCTGCCCGAGCCGGCCTTCGGCCTCTTCAGGATGTGAGCCCCGTGACTCCCAGCACGCCCCCGCGCCGCTTCGACGTCGTGCTCGTCGCCAACCGCGGCGAGATCGCCCGCCGGATCCTGCGCACCCTCAAAGCGCTGGGCATCCGCTCGGTCGCGATCTACAGCGAGGCCGACCGCGACGCGGTGCACGTGCGCGAGGCCGACGTGGCCGTGTGCGTGGGCCCGGCCGCGCCGGCGCAGAGCTACCTGCGCATCGACGCCGTGGTCGAGGCCGCCCGCGCCACCGGGGCGCAGGCGGTCCACCCCGGCTACGGGTTCCTCTCCGAGAACGCCGGCCTGGCCCGCGCGTGCGCCGCGGCCGGCATCGCCTTCGTCGGCCCCGGCGCCGAGGCCCTGGAGATCATGGGGGACAAGATCCGCGCCAAGCGGCACGTGGCCGCCGCCGGGGTGCCCGTCGTGGCCGGGGTCTCGGACCCGGGCCTCGACGACGACGCCCTGGTGGCCGCCGCCGCCGGCATGGACTACCCGCTGCTGATCAAGCCCTCGGCCGGGGGCGGCGGCAAGGGCATGCACGTGGTCGAGGACCCCGAGCGGCTGCCCGAGGCCCTCGCCACCGCCCGCCGGGTCGCGGCCGCCGCGTTCGGGGAAGACACCCTGTTCCTGGAACGGCTCATCGAGTCCCCCCGGCACATCGAGGTCCAGGTCCTCGCCGACACGCACGGGACCGTGGTCCACCTGGGCGAGCGCGAGTGCTCGCTGCAGCGCCGGCACCAGAAGGTGATCGAGGAGGCGCCCTCGCCGCTGCTGGACCCCGCCACGCGGGAGCGGATCGGGCAGGCCGCCTGCCGGGTGGCCCGCTCGGTCGGCTACGCCGGCGCCGGGACCGTGGAGTTCCTCGTGGCCGCGGACCGGCCGGAGGAGTTCTTCTTCATGGAGATGAACACCCGCCTGCAGGTCGAGCACCCGGTGACCGAGCTGGTGACCGGCGTGGACCTCGTGGAGCACCAGCTGCGCGTCGCCGCGGGGGAGCCCCTCGCCCTGGCCCAGCAGGACGTGGTGCTCACCGGCCACGCGGTGGAGGCGCGGGTCTACGCCGAGGACCCCGCGCGCGGCTTCCTGCCCACCGCCGGCACCGTGCTCGCGCTCGAGGAGCCCTCCGGCCCCGGGATCCGCGTGGACTCCTCCCTGGCCGCGGGCCTCACGGTGGGCTCCGACTACGACCCCATGCTGGCCAAGGTGATCGCCTGGGGCGAGGACCGCGAGCAGGCCCTGGACCGGCTGGACTCCGCCCTGGCGGACACCGTGGTGCTCGGGGTGGGCACCAACACCGAGTACCTGCGCGCCCTGCTCGCCGATCCCGCCGTGCGCGCCGGGGAGCTGGACACCACCCTCATCGAGCGGCGCCTGCCGGAGCTGGAGTTCGCCGCCCCGGACGAGACCCACTTCGCCGCCGCGGCCGCCTTCCTGCGGGCCCGGGCCGCCGCGCCCGGTCCAGGGCCTGGCTCCGGGCCCTGGGACCGCGCCGAGGGCTGGCGGCCCACCGGCCGGGCCCGGCCGGCGGTGGAGCTCGCCCACGGGCTGGAGCAGCCCCGCCGCACCGTCGTCGACGACGGCGCGGCGCCTGGTGCCCCTGCCCGGCCGGGCGGCCGCGCACCTGCTGGAGGCCGGCGGGACCGCCCGCGTCGTCCACGTCGCGGCCGGGGAGGGCAGCGTCTGGGTGGGCGAGGACGGGTTCGCCGTCGAGCTCCACGTGCTGACCCGCGAGGAGCGGCTGGAGCGGGCGCTCGCGGCCCTGGAGCGCACGGCGGGGCCCGCCGCGCCCGAGCTGCACTCGCCCATGCCCGGCACCGTCGTCGCGGTCCCCATCGCGGCGGGGGAGCGGGTCGCGGAGGGGCAGACCGTGGTGGTCGTCGAGGCCATGAAGATGGAGCACCGGCTGACCGCCCCCACCGCCGGAACCGTCGAGCTGTCCGTGCGGGCCGGAGCGCAGGTCGCCCTGCACCAGCTGCTCGCCCGCGTGGTGCCCGACGTCCCCGGCACCGCACCCGGCACCGGTCCGGCGGCGCCCGGGACCCCGCCGGCCACCGATCCGACCAGTCAGGAGCACAGCGCATGAACTTCGAGCTCGACGAGGAGTACCAGGACCTCTCCGACACCGTCCGGGAGTTCGCCGACGAGGTGATCGCCCCCGTCTCGGCCCGCTACGACCGGGACCACGCGTTCCCCTACGACATCGTGGCGCAGATGGGCGAGCTGGGCCTGTTCGGCCTGCCCTTCCCCGAGGAGTACGGCGGGATGGGCGGGGACTACTTCGCGCTGTGCCTGGCGCTCGAGCAGATCGCCCGGGTCGACCAGTCCGTGGCCATCACCCTCGAGGCCGGGGTGTCGCTGGGTGCCATGCCGATCTTCCGCTTCGGCACCGAGGAGCAGAAGCAGCAGTGGCTGCCCGACCTCGCGACGGGCCGGGCGCTCGCCGGCTTCGGGCTCACCGAGCCGGAGGCCGGCTCGGACGCCGGCGGCACCCGCACCACCGCCAGGCGGGAGGACGGGCAGTGGGTGGTCGACGGCGCCAAGGAGTTCATCACCAACTCCGGCACGGACATCACCCGCCTGGTCAACGTCACCGCGGTCACCGGCACCACGCAGCTGCCGGACGGGCGGGCCAAGAAGGAGATCTCCACGATCATCGTCCCCACGGACACCCCCGGCTTCCGCGCCGAGAAGGCCTACGACAAGGTCGGCTGGAACGCCTCGGACACCCACCCGCTGTCCCTGCAGGACGTCCGGGTCCCGGAGGACCACCTCCTGGGCGAGGAGGGGCGCGGCTACGCCAACTTCCTGTCCATCCTCGACGAGGGGCGCATCGCCATCGCGGCCCTGGCCACCGGCGCGGCCCAGGGCTGCGTCGAGGAGTCGGTGCGCTACGCGGGCGAGCGCACCTCCTTCGGCCGGCCCATCGGGGGAAACCAGGCGATCTCCTTCAAGATCGCCCGCATGCAGGCCCGCGCGCACACGGCCCGGCTGGCCTACTACGACGCCGCGTCCCGGATGCTGGCCGGCCGGCCGTTCAAGACGCAGGCCGCGATCGCCAAGCTCGTGGCCGGGGAGGCCGCGATGGACAACGCCCGGGACGCCACCCAGGTCTTCGGCGGCTACGGGTTCATCAACGAGTCCCGGGTGGCCCGTCACTACCGCGACTCCAAGATCCTCGAGGTCGGCGAGGGCACCACCGAGGTGCAGCTCATGCTCGTTGCCCGCGAGCTGGGACTGTGAGGGGGCGGCCGTGAGCGCACCGCGAAAGGTGGTCCGCCAGCGCGGGCTGTGGTTCGAGGAGTTCGAGGAGGGCACCGTCTACGAGCACGCCCCGGGCGCACGGTGACCGAGGCCGACAACGTCCTGTTCACCACCCTCACCATGAACACCCAGTCCCTGCACCTCGACGCCGCGTGGGCCGGGCGCCAGCCCTTCGGGCAGCGCCTGGTGAACTCGATGTTCACGCTCTCCACCCTCGTGGGCGCCTCCGTGGCGCAGCTGACCCAGGGCACCATCGTCGCCAACCTCGGCTTCGAGGAGGTGCGGTTCCCGCACCCGCTGCACCACGGCGACACCCTGTACTCGTCCTCCGAGATCCTCGGCACCCGCCCGTCCTCCTCCCGGCCCGGGCAGGGGATCGTGCGCGTCAAGCACGTCGGGCGCAACCAGGACGGGGTGGTGGTCGCCGAGTGCACCCGCTCCGTGCTCATGTGGTCCCGCGACGCCGCCCCGCGGTGACCCCGGTGCCCGGGACCCTTCCCGTGCCCGCCGCGCCACCGCCCCACCACCCGTTCCGAAGGAGCCGCCCGTGACCGACGACCCCGCCCTCGGCCCCGCCCTGCTGTTCTGCCCGGCCGACCGCCCCGACCGCTACGCCAAGGCCGCCGCGCGGGCCGACACCGTGATCCTCGACCTCGAGGACGCCGTGGCCGGGCCGGACAAGCCCGCCGCCCGGGACGCCCTCGTGGCCACGCCCCTGGACCCCGCCCGCACCGTCGTGCGGATCAACGCCGGGGACACCGAGGACTTCGCCCACGACCTCGTCGCCCTGCGGCACACCCGGTACACCACCGTGATGCTGCCCAAGGCCGCCTCCGCCGAGCGGCTCGCCGTCGCCGCGGAGCTCGGCCTGGACCGGGTGATCGCCCTGTGCGAGACCGCCGAGGGCGTCGGGAACGCGGCCGAGATCGCCCGGGCCCCCAACGTGGTGGCGCTGATGTGGGGCGCCGAGGACCTGGTCGCCTCCCTGGGCGGCAGCTCATCCCGCCGCCCGGACGGCGCCTACCGGGACGTCGCCCGGCACGCCCGCTCCGCGGTGCTGCTGGCCGCCGGCGCCGCCGGCAAGCCCGCCGTCGACGCCGTGCACGTCGACATCGCCGACCTCGACGGGCTGCGCGACGAGGCCCTCGACGCCGTGGCCTCCGGCTTCGCCGCCACCGCCTGCATCCACCCCGGCCAGGTGGAGACCGTCCGCGCCGCCTACCGCCCCGCCGAGGAGGAGGTCGCCGCCGCCCGGGAGCTGCTCGCGGCCGCCCGGGACGCCGCCGGCGTCTTCACGTTCCGCGGGCGGATGGTCGACGAGCCCCTGCTCCGCCACGCCGAGCGCCTCGTGCGCCGCGCCGGCGGCTGAGCCCCGTGTCCGACCACCCCGTCCGGAGGAGACCATGAACCGGCCCCTGACCATCGTCGTCCCCGTCAAGCACGTCCCCGAAGCCCAGGGCGAGCGCGTCCTCACCGGTGACCCGCCCGTGCTCGAGCGCGGCCCCGGGATCCTCTCCGAGCTCGACGAGTACGCGCTCGAGGCCGCCCTGCAGCTCGTCGAGGCCGCCGGCGGCGCGGAGGCCGGTCACCGGGTGCACGCCCTCACCGTCGGCCCGGCGGACGCAGCGGCCGCCCTCAAGCGCGCCCTCCAGCTGGGCGCCGACGCCGGCGTGCACGTGCTCGACGACGCCCTGGCCGGCTCGGACGCCTGGGCCACCGCCCGGGTGCTCGCCGCCGCGGTCGAGCGGATCGCCGAGGAGGAGTCCCGGCCGGTGGACCTCGTGCTCACCGGCATGGCCTCCACGGACGGGGAGACCTCCCTGGTCCCCGGTCAGCTGGCCGAGCGGCTCGGCCTGGCCCACGTCGGCTTCGCGAGCTCGCTGGCCCTCGCCGAGGACGGCGCCTCGCTCACCGCCACCCGGCACACCGGGGCCGAGGTCCTCGAGCTCGTCGCGCAGCTGCCGGCGCTCGTGGCCGTCACCGACCGGGCCAACACCCCGCGCTACCCGAACTTCAAGGCGATCGTGGCGGCCAAGAAGAAGCCCGTGCGCACGTGGTCGGCCGCCGACCTCGGGCTCGGCCCGGGCGACGTGGGCCTCGCCGGCTCCCTCACCCGCGTGCTCGAGGCCGTGCCCCGCCCGCCGCGCACCACCGGGGAGGTCGTGGTGGACGAGGGCGAGGGCGGGATCCGCCTCGCCGAGTTCCTCGTGGCCCAGAAGCTCGTCTGACCCCACCACGTCTGACCCCCCACGTCTCGCCCGATCACGTCTCGCCCGGGTGCCCGGGCAGGAGGAGGACCCTCATGACCACGACCCTGGTGGTGCTGGACACCACGGAGCGGCTGCGCCGCGGCGACCGGGAGCTGCTCGTGCTCGCGAGCACCCTGGGCGAGGCGCACGCCGCGCTCCCGGCGACGCCCGGGGACGGGCTGCTCGACGAGCTGGCCGGCCACGGTGCGGCCGCCGTGCACGTCCCCGCGGACGGCGCGGGCGACCGGCTGACCACCCCCGCCGTCGCGCTCGCGGCGGCGGCCGCCCGGGCGAGCGGCGCCGGGGCGGTGCTGCTGCCCAACACCCCGGAGGCCAAGGACGTCGCCGCGCGCCTGGGTGTGCGGCTCGAGGCGGCGGTGATCACCGACGTGGTGGCCCTGGACACGGATCTGGTGGCGACCAAGTCCGTCCTCGCCGGCGGCTGGACCACCCGGTGCCGGGCCGTGAGCCCGGTGCTGGTCGCCACCGTCCGGCCCAACTCGGTGGAGCTCCCGGCCGAGCTCCCGGCCGGGGCGGACCGCCCGGCGGTGCACGTGCACGACGTCGACGACGCGGTCCCCGCCGCGCGCGTGGTCGGGCGCACCGAGCTGCCCGCCTCCGGGCGGCCGGCCCTGGGGGAGGCGCGCGTGGTCGTGGCCGGCGGCCGCGGCACGGGCGGGGACTTCGGCCCGCTCGAGGAGCTCGCGGACGTCCTCGGCGGCGCGATCGGCGCCTCCCGCGCCGCGGTGGACGCCGGGTGGATCGGCCCCGAGGCGCAGGTGGGGCAGACCGGCCGCACCGTCTCCCCGCAGCTCTACGTCTCGTGCGGGATCTCCGGGGCCGTGCAGCAGCGCGCGGGCATGCAGACCGCCCGGGTGATCGTGGCGGTCAACAAGGACGAGCAGGCGCCGGTCCTCGAGATCGCCGACCTCGGGATCGTGGGCGACCTCAGGAAGGTGCTGCCCCAGGCGGTCGAGCACCTGCGGTCGCTGCGCGGATAGCCGCCGCGGCCCGGCCCGAAGCGGCCCGACCCCGACCGGGCCGGGCCGGTGGCGGATCGGCCCGGTCGGCCGGCCGTGGCGGCGGCCCCGGGGCCGGGCTAGCTCAGAACCCGGAGGGGTTCCGGGGGGTGTAGGCCTCCTCGAGGCGCCGGACCTCCTCGTCCGTCAGGTCCAGCTCGGCGGCGGCCGCGGCGTCGTCGATGTGCTGCTCGCGGGTCGCGCCCACGATCGGCGCCGTCACGGCGGGCCGGCCGGCGACCCACGCGAGGGCCACCTGGGCCATCGGCACGCCGCGCTCGTCGGCCATGGCAGCGACCGCGTCGACGATCGCCCGGTTCGCCGCCACGTCCTGCGTGTAGAGGCCCTGGCCGAACGCGTCGGTGCTCTCCCGGGTGCCGGAGCCGGCGGCGCCCCAGGGCCGGGTGAGCCGGCCGCGGGCGAGCGGGCTCCAGGGCAGCACGCCCACCCCGGTCGCCCGGCAGAACGGGTGCATCTCCCGCTCCTCCTCGCGCTCGAGCAGGTTGTACTGGTCCTGCATCGAGACGAACCTGGTCCAGCCGTGCAGCTCGGCGGTGTGCTGCAGCTGCGCGAACTGCCACGCCCACATGCTCGAGGCCCCGAGATAGCGGGCCTTGCCGGCCTTCACGACGTCGTGCAGGGCCTCCATGGTCTCCTCGACGGGCGTGCGGGGGTCGAACCGGTGGATCTGGTACAGGTCGACGTAGTCGGTCCCCAAGCGCTGCAGCGACGCGTCGATCTCGTGCATGATCGCCGCCCGGCTGAGGCCGCCGCCGTTGCGCGCGTCCCGCATCCGACCGTGGACCTTGGTGGCGATCTGGAGCTCCTCCCGCGGAGCGATCTCCCGGAGCAGCGTGCCGGTGATCTCCTCGCTGGAGCCCAGCGAGTACACGTTGGCCGTGTCGAACGTGGTGATCCCGGCTCGTAGGCGCGGCGCACGAACGGGCGGGCCTCGTCGAGGCCCACGCTCCACGCGTGCGACCCCTTGGCCGGATCCCCGTAGCTCATCATGCCCAGCACCACGGCGCTCAGCTCCAGGCCGGAGCTCCCCAGACGGACGGTTCTCATGACGGTTCTCCTTCTGCACGGCGGACGATGGCGCGGCGGGCGACGGACGGTGGCACGGAGCCACGGCGAGGTCGCGGGCCCGCTCCCGATCCTAGGAGAGCGCGCCCCGACCGGCCGGACCGCGGGCTCAGCGCGCCACGGTCCGGTGCCCGGCGTCCAGCCGCCGGGTCCAGCCGCGCGCGTCCAGGTGCTCCAGCAACGGGATCGCCACGCGCCGCGTGGTGCCCAGCGCCTGGCGCGCCTGGCTCGTGGTGAAGGGCTGCGGCAGCCGGGCGAGCTCGCGCATGGCCAGGGCGGGGGCCGTGGGGAGCAGCACGAGCCCCTCCCCGATCCGGAGCAGCCGCCCGGCACGCTCGGCGGCGGCGAGCTCGCGGGCGCCAGGCGCAGCGCCGTCAGGTCCTCGGCCTCCGGGGCGCGGAAGGGCTCGGCCGCGAGCCGGTGCTCCAGCCGGCGCACGGCCGGCTCGTGCGCGCCGAGGCCGCCCCGGTGCTGCGGGGAACGGATGTGGCCGCCCTCCTGCGCCAGGCCGGCACCGCGGACCACCGGGTCGACCAGGGCGGCGTCGGGCAGCGCGAGCAGGTCACGGGCGGCACCCCGGGACAGGCCCGCCGCCAGGGGGTCACGGGCGTGCAGCTCCTCCACGGCCGTGCGCAGCCGCTCCTGCCAGGCGTCGAGCACGGGAGCGTGCACCCACCAACCGCCGGCCGCGCGCACCCCCGCGGGCGGGGCGGCGTCCGCGGCGGCCAGCAGGCCGAGCCGGTGCAGGCGCTCCGCAGGGACCGCGCCGCGCGGCCACCTCGGCGAGCACGTCCCCGCGGGCGTCCAGGCCGGTGAGGCGCGCGGCCCGGCGCGCCCGGTCGCCGCGCCGCCGCAGTGCGGGCGGGTCGGCGTCGAGGACCAGGCGCCGCCGAGCACCGAGCGGCTGCCGGATCGCGCAGCACCACGGCGGTCCCGGAGGACGAGGGCGAGGGGCGGTCGAGGGCCAGCCGGGCGTGGTCGTCGTCGAAGGGACTGAGCCGGGCCGGGACCGCCGCGGTGCCGGCGTGCACCACGAGCTGCTCGGCCAGGAGCGGGAACGCGGACCCGGTGGTGCGGCGGACGTCGAGGACGCCGGTGACCGGCCACGCGCCGGGGGTGACCAGGGCGTCGCCGCGGTGCACGTCGTCGGCCGGCACCCCGCGCAGGTTCACGGCCACCCGGGCGCACGGCTCCAGCGACGCGGCCGGCCGGTTGCGGCTGTGCAGCCCGCGCACCGCCACCGGCCGGGCCCCGCCCGCGCCGAGCAGCTCCAGCCGGTCGTCCTGCCGGAGGGTGCCCGCGGCCAGGGTGCCGGTCACCACCGTGCCGGACCCGGTGATCGTGAAGGAGCGGTCCACCCACAGCCGCAGCCGCCCGTCGGCAGGCGCGGGCGCCTGCGCCAGGACGTCGTCGAGCGCGGCGCGCAGCTCGTCCAGGCCCGTGCCCTCGAGGGCCGAGACGGTGACGGCGGGCGCGTCGCGCAGGCCCGTCCCGGCCAGCTCCGCCCGGACCTGCGCGAGCACCTCCTCGGCGCGCCCGGGCGCCCGGTCGGCCCGGGTGAGCACCACCACGCCGCGCTCGATGCCCAGGGCCGCGACCGCGTCGCGGTGGTCCCCGGACTGCGCCTGCCAGCCCTCGTCGACCGCGACGACGAAGCACACCACCGGGGCCGGGCCGAGCCCGGCGAGCATGTTGCCGAGGAAGCGCTCGTGGCCGGGGACGTCCACGAAGGCCACGTCCCGCCCGGAGGGCAGCGTGGTCCAGGCGTAGCCCAGGTCGATGGTCAGCCCGCGGCGGCGCTCCTCCTCCCACCGGTCGGGCTCCATGCCGGTGAGGGCCCGCACCAGGGTGCTCTTGCCGTGGTCGACGTGCCCGGCCGTGGCGACGACGTGCACGCTCACCGGGTTCCTCCGGTATCGCCGTCCGTCCCGTCCAGGGCGGTCAGGGCGGCGCGCACCGCGGCGAGCAGACGGTCGTCGTCGGACTCGGGCACGCAGCGCAGGTCGAGCAGGCAGGCGTGGTCGTGGACCCGAGGCAGCACGGCCGGGCGTCCGGCGCGCAGCGGCGCGGCCGCCGCCTCGGGCAGCCGGACCGCCCACCCCGCAGCGGCACGCCGGGAGCGCCGCCGCCGCCGACCCGGCCGTCGTGGGGACCATCGGCGGCGCCGACGGCCGCCGCGAGCCGCTCGGCGCGGGCACGCAGCCGGCCGGGGTCGGCGTGCAGCGCCCGGACCACGGGGTGGGCCCGCCGGCGAGCGTGGCCTCCAGCGCGGCGAGCGCGAGCTTGTCGGCGCGCACCGCGCGGGCGAGGGGGTGGCCGGCCAGCCGGGCGACGACCTCCGCGCGGCCGAGCACCACCCCGGCCTGCGGGCCGCCGAGCAGCTTGTCGCCGCTGGCGATGACGATGTCCGCACCGCCCGCGAGGGCGGAGGCGGCGTCCGGCTCTCCCGGCAGGTGCGGGTCGGGGGTCAGCAGGCCGCTGCCCAGGTCGGCCACCAGGGGCACGCCGTGGGCGCGCGCCAGCGGCCGCAGCTCCTCCGGCCCGACGCCCGAGGTGAAGCCCTCCACCCGGAAGTTGCTCGGGTGCACCTTGAGCAGGCACCCGGTCTCCGGGCCGAGCGCCTCCGCGTAGTCGCGCAGGTGCGTCCGGTTGGTCGTGCCCACCTCGCGCAGCCGGGCTCCGGTCGACTCGATGAGCTCCGGCAGCCGGAAGCCCGCCCCGATCTCGACGAGCTCGCCGCGGCTGATCACCACCTCGCGGCCGGCCGCCAGCGCCGTGGTGGCCAGCACCAGCGCGGCCGCCCCGTTGTTGACCACCAGCGCCTCCTCGGCGGGCGGGCAGGCGGCGAGCAGGGCCGCCCGGGCCCCGGCGCCGCGGCGGGACCGGGTGCCGGTGCGCAGGTCCAGCTCCACGTCGACGTACCCGGCCGCCGCCGTCAGCGCCTCGGTCGCGGCCGCCGACAGCGGCGCGCGGCCCAGGTTGGTGTGCACGACCACCCCGGTGGCGTTGAGCACCGGGGTCAGGGTCGACGCGGAGCGCTGCGTGAGCGCGGCCAGGACCGCCGGCTCGACCTGGTCGGGGGTGAGCTCACCGCGCCGCGCCCGCTCCTGGGTCCCGCGCACCAGGGAGCGGACGACCTCCTCGCTCAGCCGCTCGCGGGCCCGGCGGACAGCCGGCAGACCCATGAGCTGGTCGGTGCGCGGGATCAGGCGACGCGGATCGTCCTGGGCCACAGTTCCTCCTCGGCGAGCCGGGCGCATGACAGACGGTGACGGACGCAGCCGTTGACGGAAACGGAAGTTGGCGGAGGCGGACGGGAATCGAACCCGCCAGACCGAGGTGCTCGGTCTCACCGGTTTTGAAGACCGGGGGGCCCACCAGGACCCGGACGCCTCCGCCGCCCAACCTAGCACCCTCCCCACCACTAGGCTGACGGCATGGAACAGACCCGCACGCCGCACCCGTCCCTGCCCGAGACCGGCGCGGTCCGGCTGACCGGCTTCGCCCACGGCGGCGGCTGCGCCTGCAAGATCCCGCCCGGGGAGCTCGAGGACGCGGTGCGGGGTCTCACCGGACAGACGGGAGCCGGTGTGCTGGTCGGCCTCGACGACGGCGACGACGCCGCGGCCGTCCTGGTGCGCGAGGACCTCGCGGTGCTCTCCACCGCCGACTTCTTCACCCCGGTCGTCGACGACGCCTACGACTGGGGTCGGATCGCCGCCGCGAACGCGCTGTCGGACGTCTACGCCATGGGCGGGCGCCCGGTCATGGCGATCAACCTGGTGGGCTGGCCGCGGGACGTGCTCCCGATGGAGCTGCTGACGGAGGTGCTGCGCGGCGGCCTGGCGGTGGCCTCCGAGGCGGGGTGCCCGGTGATCGGGGGCCACTCCATCGACGACCCGGAGCCGAAGTACGGCATGGCCGTGACGGGTGTGGCAGATCCCGCCCGGCTGCTGCGCAACGACGCCGCCGCGCCCGGGCTGCCCCTGACCCTCACCAAGCCGATCGGCGTGGGGCTGCTCAACAACCGGCACAAGGCGACCGGTGAGGTCTCCGCCGAGGCCGTGGCCACGATGACCCGGCTCAACCGGGACGGCGCCGAGGCCGCGCTGGCCGCCGGGGCCCGGGCGGCCACCGACGTCACCGGGTTCGGGCTGCTCGGGCACCTGCACAAGATGTGCCGCGCCTCCGGGGTCGGCGCGGTCCTGGACCGGGCGGCGGTGCCCCTGGTCGAGGGGGCCCAGGAGGCGCTGCGGGACGGCTTCGTCTCCGGGGGGACCCGCCGCAACCTCGACTGGGTGCGCCCCCACCTTCGCGCCGGGGCCGGCGTGCCCGAGGAGGACCTGCTGCTGCTGGCCGACGCGCAGACCTCGGGCGGGCTGCTCGTCGTCGGCGAGCTGCCCGGCTACCCGGTGATCGGCCACACCGTGGCCGGATCCGGCATCGAGGTGCGCTGAGCGCCGTCCCGGGACGGCGCTCAGCCGGCCGTGGTGATCGAGTCGTCGACGACGCCGGCGGCCCGCCGGGCGGCCAGGCGCGCCTTCTGCGGCTCGATCGTGTAGCGGGGGTCCTGGGCCGAGTGGATCCCGGCCTCCAGCACGCCGAACCGCGTCAGCGCGGAGGAGGCCAGCAGCGCCAGCCCCGACACCGCGGCGACCGCCCGGTGCCGTCCGCCCAGCAGCGTGCCGAGACCGCCGGCGACCGCCAGCCGCTCGCTCCACACCAGCATCGTCCCGGCCGGTCCGTGGTGCAGCGGCTCGGCCGCCACGGGGTGCATCCGCCGCTCCATCAGCTTCGTGGCGACCAGCTCCCCGGCCACGCCCAGCACGGCGATCCGGCGGGCGGGGCCGGCCTGGCCGACCGACGTCGTGACCATCGCCAGACCGCCGGAGGCGAGGCTCGCCGAGCTCACGAAGACGAACGCCAGGTGCTCGCGGGCGTCGTTCCAGGTGGGGGTCGCCGTGTCGGAGAGCAGGACCGCGGTGTAGGCGGCCAGCGGCCCGGCGAACACGGCGGCCTCGACCCCGGCCGGTCCCTCGACCGCGCGCAGCACCGGGCGCAGCGGCCCCAGGGGCAGACGGGCACCGGTCATCCGGTCGACCTCGGCCACGGCCGCGGTGCCCATGCCGGCGCCGAACGCGCTGAGGATCCAGGAGCCCACGCTCATGGGAGACGTCACCTTGAACGTGCGCAGCATGTTGAAGAAGCGCTCCGGCCGGCCGAGGTCGGCGACCAGGGCCACCGCGCCGGCGCCGAGGGCGGCCACCGAGCCCAGCCGGGCGTTGCGGCGCAGCTCGTCCCGGCCGGTGAGCTGACCGCCCAGGGCGAGCAGCGCCGAGCCGCCGGCCACGCCGCCGAGGAACAGGTACGCGGCGACCTCGTGGCCCCACGGCGCCGGCTTGACCACCGCTCGCCCGTAGTAGGACGTGAACTCCGCCTCCGGGACCATCGGCATCTCGCGCGAGCCGTCGCCCCCGCCGCCCTGGCCGGGGCCCCCGGCGGGCGCGGCCGCCGCGCCGGCCGGCGGCGCGGCTGCTCGGGGGGACGGTAGCGTCGAACTCGGAGAGGCTCACGAACGGCCTCCCGCGAAGGCCAGGGCGGCGGCGGCGAGCATGCCCGCCGCGGCCAGGCCGGCCCGCCGGTACATCTGGGGCAGGTCGGCGGTCGGCACCCGCGGGTCCGGCGGCAGCCCGTACACCTCCGGCTCGTCGAGCAGCAGGAACACCGACCCGGTGCCGCCCACGCCGTCGAGCTCGTTGGCGCCGTACAGCCTTGCCTCGGTGCGCCCCTGGGCGTGCAGCTCCGCGACCCGCTCCCGCGCCTGGTCCACCATGTCGTCGTGCTCGCCGTACTTGATGGAGGTGGTGGGGCAGGTCTGCGCGCAGGCGGGCGTCTGGTCGTCCACCATGCGGTCGTAGCACAGGGTGCACTTCTGGGCGATGCCCACCTTCGGCACCTCGGGTCGGGTCCCGGGCTGCTCGCCCCGCTTCGTGCGCGGCGCGGCCGTGCCGTCGGTGCGCCGCTCGATCACGCCGAACGGGCAGCCGGCCACGCAGGTGCCGCACCCGTTGCACACGTCGTCCTGCACCACCACGGTGCCGTGCTCGGTGCGGAACAGCGCACCCGTGGGGCACACGTCGAGGCACCCGGCGTGCGTGCAGTGCTTGCAGACGTCGGAGGACATCAGCCAGCGGAACTCCTCGGTGTCCGGCGGGGTGGTGTCCTCCGCCGCCGCCCGCGGGCGCGTCTCGGGAGGCCCCACCTGGGGCATGCCGAGGCTCACGAGCTTGCGCCCGGACTCCCGGGCCTCCTCGATGCGCTCGCTGTCCTGCTCGACGAACGCCACGTGCCGCCAGGTGCTCGCGCCCAGGGAGCCGGTGTTGTCGTAGGAGGACTCCAGCAGCCGCAGGTCCCCGTCCTGGGGGTTCTGGTTCCACTCCTTGCAGGCCACCTCGCAGGCCTTGCAGCCGATGCAGATCGAGGTGTCGGTGAAGAAGCCCTTCCGCGGGTGCTGGTGCTCCCAGTGCGCGTCGGCGGTGGGGTCGGTCGGTCCGGCCAGCTGGCCCATCAGTTCTCCCTCTGGGGTTCGGTGCTCGGATCGGTGCTCGGGTCAGTGCTCTCCGGGGCGGCCCCGGCGGTGTCGGGCGGATCCACCCGGGTGTTGCCGGTCGCCACGGTGGCGCCCGCCCGCACCTGGTAGTCCGCGACGAGCTCGAGCAGCGCGGCGCCCTGCGGGCGGCGGCCCGGCCGGATGTGGCAGGAGCCGACCTTGGAGTCCTGGATCTGCACGTTGGGCTCGAGCGTGAGGCCCAGCAGGTCGTTGGCCGAGTCGCCGCTGACCACCGCGTCGTCGCCCACACCCCAGTGGTAGGGCAGCCCGATCTGGTGCACGGTCTGCCCGCGCACCACCAGCGGGGTCATCCGGTCGGTGACGAGCACCCGAGCCTCGATCGCCGCCCGCGGCGAGACGATCGTGGCCCAGCCGTAGGGCTCCAGCCCGCACTCGGCGGCGAGCTCGGGGGAGACCTCGCAGAACATCTCCGGCTGCAGCTCCGAGAGGTACGGCAGCCACCGGCTCATGCCGCCGGCGGTGTGGTGCTCGGTGAGCCGGTAGGTGGTGAACACGTAGGGGTACACGTCCGCCCCCGGCTCCCCGGCGCTCGGGGCGCTGAGGTTGTCCGGGCGGGCGAACAGCACCCGGGACGGGTTGCGCTGCTGGTTGTACAGGGCGTTGTCGATCGGCGACTCCTGCGGCTCGTAGTGCGTGGGCAGCGGCCCGTCCAGCACGCCCTTGGGCGCGTAGAGCCAGCCCTTGCCGTCGGCCTGCATGATGAACGGGTCGTCGCCGGCGAGTGCGGCCGCGCCCCCGGCGTCGGGGTCGGGGCGGGTGCCGGGGGCGAGGTGCAGCGGGAAGTCGGGCACGTCGTCCCCCACCCACCGGTCCTGCTCCTCGTCCCACCACACGAGCTTCTTGCGCTCGCTCCAGGGCCGGCCTCCGGGTCGGCCGAGGCGCGGTTGTAGAGCAGGCGGCGGTTGGCCGGCCACGCCCACCCCCACTCCAGCGCGGCGGCGTCCTGCTCCTGGCCGGGCCGGCGCAGGGCGGCGCGGTTGACGCCGTCGGCGTAGACCCCGGTGTAGATCCAGCAGCCGCCGGAGGTCGAGCCGTCCGCGCGCATCTCGGTGTACGACGACAGCGGTCTCCCGGCGTCCGGGCCGGTGAGGTGACGGCCGTTGATCTCGGCCAGCACCGCCTCGGGGTCCGGCTCGCCGTGCTCGTCGACGGGGTAGTCCCAGGTGAGATCCAGCAGCGGGCGGTCGCGCTCGTCCTCGGACCCGGCCAGCCGCTCCCGGATCCGCCGGCCCAGCTCGAAGAAGAACTGCAGCTCGCTCTGGCACTCGCCCGGCGGCGCCACGGCCTGGTGGCGCCACTGCAGCAGCCGCTGGGTCTGGGTGAACGTGCCCGACTTCTCCACGTGCGTGGCCGCGGGCAGGAAGAACACCTCGGTCTCGATGTCCTCGGTGCGCAGCTCGCCCGAGGCGATCTCCGGGCCGTCCTTCCACCAGGTCGCCGACTCGATGAGGTTGAGGTCCCGCACCACCAGCCACTTGAGGTGGGACATGGCCATCCGCTGCATCCGGCCGTTGGAGGACCCCACGGCGGGGTTCTGGCCGAGGACGAAGTAGCCGTCCACCTCGTCCTCGAGCATCTTCGTCAGCGTCTGGAAGGTGCCGTGGGCGCCGGTGAGGCGCGGCAGGTAGTCGTAGGCCCAGTCGTTGTCCGCGGTGGCGGCGTCCCCCCACCAGGCCTTGAGCAGGCTGGTCGTGTAGGCGTCGGCCTCGGCCCAGTAGCCCTTCTGCTTCTTCGAGGCGATCGCGGCCAGGTAGTCGTCGAGCGTGTCGTGGGTGCCGGCCACCGGCATCGGCAGGTAGCCGGGCAGCAGGTTGAACAGCGTCGGGATGTCGGTCGAGCCCTGGATGCTGGCGTGCCCGCGCAGGGCCATGATCCCTCCGCCGGGACGGCCCATGTTGCCCAGCAGCAGTTGCAGGATCGAGGCGGTGCGGATGAACTGCGCGCCCAGGCTGTGCTGGGTCCAGCCCACGGCGTAGGCGAAGCAGGTGGTCCGCTCGCGCCCGGAGTTCTCGGTGACGGAGCGGGCCAGGTACGCGAAGTCCTCAGGGGCGATGCCGCACACCTCCTGCACCATCTCGGGGGTGTAGCGCGCGAAGTGCCGCTTGAGGATCTGGAACACCGTCCGGGGGTCCTGCAGGGTGTCGTCGTGCTGCATGCGGGCGTGCTCCATCGGGGCGCCGCCGCTGCCGAGCTGCTGGCCGGCCGCCTCCTCCACGGCCTCGACGCCGGCCTCGACACCGTCCTGGGTGTCGCCCTCGGGCGCGTCCACCTTGCCGTCGTGGTTCCTGCTGGGGCCTTCCTCGTCCTCGGCGTAGGCCCAGGTGGACATGTCGTACTGGCCGGTCTCCGGGGCGAAGCCGGAGAACAGCCCGTCGAGGTCCTCGGCGTCGCGGAAGTCCTCGTTCACGATCGTGGCCGCGTTGGTGTAGGCGCGGACGTACTCCTCGAACCACAGGTCGTGGGTGAGCACGTGGTTGATCAGCGCGCCGAGCAGGACGATGTCCGAACCGGCCCGGATCGGGACGTGCTTGTCAGCGACCGCCGAGGTGCGGGTGAAGCGAGGATCGACGTGGATCACGCGGGCCCCGCGGGCCTTGGCCTCCGTCACCCACTGGTAGCCCACGGGGTGGCACTCGGCCATGTTGGAGCCCTGGATGACGATGCAGTCGGCGTTGGCCATGTCCTGCAGGGACTGCGTCGCGCCACCGCGACCGAACGAGGCTCCCAGACCGGGAACCGTGGCGGAGTGTCAAATACGGGCCTGGTTCTCGATCTGGATCGCTCCCGCGGCGGTGAAGAGCTTCTTGATCAGGTAGTTCTCTTCGTTGTCCAGCGTCGCGCCGCCCAGGGCGGCGAGGCCCATCGTGCGGCGCAGCGGCCGGCCCTGCTCGTCGGTGTCCTGCCACCCGTTGCGGCGGGCCTCGAGGACGCGGTCGGTGATCATGTCGACGGCGGTGTCCAGGTCCAGGTGCTGCCACTCGGTGGCCCGGGGGGCGCGGTAGAGCACCCGCGTCTGCCGGCCCGGCGCGTTGACGAGCTGCTCGCTGGCCGAGCCCTTGGGACAGAGGCGGCCGCGGGAGATCGGCGAGTCCGGGTCGCCCTCGATCTGGACGACCTTCTCGTCCTTGACGTACACCCGCTGCCCGCAGCCCACCGCGCAGTACGGGCACACGCTCTGCACCACGCGGTCCGCGGTGCTGGTGCGCGGGGCCTGCTCCCGGGTGCGCTCGGAGGTCACGGCCGGGCCGCGACCGAGCAGGTCGCCCGAACGAAGCTGCCGGACGACCGGCCATTCCAGAGGACTGAACCGTGCCATGGGAGGAGCATAGCCCGCCGGGCCCCGCTGTGGCACGGGCCACGCCGATCGGGCCGGCACCGACCCGCTCCGTCCGGGCCCGGCACCCGGGGTGCTCAGCGCGGGGTCCGGGCCTCCGGCGTCGCGACCGGACGGGCACGTCCGCCCAGGACCAGGCGGCGGGTGCCGCCGACCGCGGCCCCGACCACCCGCTCGAGCGGGCCCTGGCCGAACCACTTCTGCCACAGCACGGCGAAGCCGGCGGCCACGGCCACGTGCACGGCGAACCAGGGCCACGGGTGGTCGTAGTGGAGCGTCGTGGCCAGGGCGAGCAGGTGGGCCGAGTACAGGGTCAGGGTGCGCCCGCCCATGGCGCCCAGGGTGGTCCACAGCGGGTTCGCC
>NZ_MKJW01000103.1:0-31546 GCF_001942375.1 Kocuria sp. CNJ-770 | reverse complement strand
CCCGGCGTCGTCGGTCACCTCCGCGGCCCGCCGGCCGCGGTCTGACCGGCGGGACCGGGTCAGGCGACGATGTTCACCAGCTTGGGCGCGCGCACGATCACCTTGCGGATCTCGGCGTCGCCCAGCTGCCGGCGGATCGTCTCCGAGGCCAGGGCGAGCTCGCGCAGCGCGTCCTCGGCGATGTCCGCGGGGACCTCGAGCCGGTCCCGGACCTTGCCCTTGATCTGCACCACGGCGGTCACGGTGTCGTCCACCAGCAGGGCCGGGTCGACCTCGGGCCAGCCGGCCACGACGACGGAGCCTCGTGGCCCAGGGTGTGCCACATGTCCTCGGCGGTGTACGGGGCCACGAGCGAGAGGACCACCGCGACGGCCTCGACGGCCTCCCGCACGGCCGGGTCGGCCGGGCCGCAGCCGGAGTCGATGGCTTTGCGGACCACGTTGACCAGCTCCATGGTCTTGGCCACGACCACGTTGAACTTCCCCGCGTCCAGCAGCTGCGCGGAGTCGTCCACGGCCCGGTGGGCGGCGCGGCGCACGCCCTGGTCCCCGGAGGCCGGGTCGGCGCCGGGCGCGCTCGTCACGTCCTGGGCCAGGCGCCAGGCCCGGGCCAGGAACTTCTGGGAGCCCTGCGGGGACACGTCCGCCCAGTCCACGTCGTCCTCGGGCGGGGAGGCGAAGACCATGGTCAGCCGCACGGCGTCGACGCCGAACTCGTCCAGCTGCTCCCCCAGGTCCACGCCGTTGCCCAGGGACTTGGACATCGCCTTGCCCCCGTTGAGCACCTGCCCCTGGTTCAGCAGCGCCTTGAACGGCTCGGTGAAGTCCACCAGCCCGAGGTCGTGCAGGACCTTGGTGAAGAACCGGGAGTAGAGCAGGTGCAGGATCGCGTGCTCCACCCCGCCCACGTACTGGTCCACGGGCAGCCACCTGCGGGTCTGCTCGAGGTCGAACGCGGCATTCTCGTCGTTGGGGGACGCGAAGCGCAGGTAGTACCAGGAGGAGTCCACGAACGTGTCCATGGTGTCGGTGTCGCGCAGGGCCGGCCCTCCGCAGGCGGGGCACTCGACGTTGACCCAGTCCTCGGCCGCGGCCAGCGGGGAGCGGCCCTTGGGCGCGAGCTGCTCGCCGCGCAGGTCGTCGGGTAGGCGCACGGGCAGCTGCTCCTCGGGCACGGGCACCTCCCCGCAGGCCGGGCAGTGCACGATCGGGATGGGGGCGCCCCAGAAGCGCTGCCGGGACAGCAGCCAGTCGCGCAGCCGGAAGTTGACCTGCCGGTTGCCGGTGCCGGCGGCCTCCACGATGGAGATGGCCCGCTCGATGGCCTGCGCCTTCTCCAGCCCGTCCAGCTCGCCGGAGTTGATCAGGGTGCCCTCGCCCGTGGTGGCGATCCCGGTCACGGCCGGGTCCTCCTCGCCGGTGTCCAGGACCGCGCGCACGGGCAGGTCGAAGGTGCGGGCGAAGTCGAGGTCGCGCTGGTCGTGGGCGGGCACGGCCATGATCGCGCCGGTGCCGTAGTCGGCGAGCACGTAGTCGGCGGCCCACACGGGCAGCCTCTCCCCGGTCAGCGGGTTCACCGCGTGGCGGCCCAGGAACACCCCGGTCTTCTGCCGGTCGGTGGCCTGGCGCTCGATGTCGGACAGCGCCTTGACCTGCTCGCGGTAGGCGGCCAGCTCCTCGGCGTGCTCCGGGGCGACGATCTCCCCGGCTAGCTCGGCGTCGGCGGCGACCACGAAGAACGTGGCGCCGTGGAGGGTGTCGGGCCGGGTCGTGAACACGGTGACCTCGCGGTCGGACCCGTCCTCGCCGGCGCCCTCGATGGCGAAGCGCACGTGGGCGCCCTCGGAGCGGCCGATCCAGTTCCGCTGCATGGCCAGCACCCGCTCGGGCCAGTGGCCCTCGAGCGCGGCCATGTCGTCGAGCAGGCGGTCCGCGTAGTCGGTGATCTTGAAGTACCACTGGTTCAGGGCCTTCTTCGTCACCGGGGTTCCGCAGCGCTCGCACGCGCCGTTCACGACCTGCTCGTTGGCCAGCACCGTCTGGTCCTTGGGGCACCAGTTGACCGGGGAGTTCTTCCGGTAGGCCAGGCCCTTGGCGTGGAACTGCAGGAACAGCCACTGCGTCCACCGGTAGTACTCGGGGTCGGAGGTGTGGATCTCCCGGGTCCAGTCCGCGCTGATGGCGTAGCGCTGGAACGAGGCCTTCTGCGTCTCGATGTTGGCGTAGGTCCACTCCGCCGGGTGCGCGTCGCGCTTGATGGCGGCGTTCTCGGCCGGCAGCCCGAAGGAGTCCCAGCCGATCGGGTGCAGCACGTCGTAGCCGCGCTGGCGCCAGTACCGGGCCACGACGTCGCCCATGGCGAACGCCTCGGCGTGGCCCATGTGCAGGTCCCCCGAGGGGTACGGGAACATGTCGAGCACGTAGCGCCGCTCCCGGGAGCCGTCGTCGAGCGGCTCGTAGACCTTCTGCTCCGCCCAGAACGACGGCCACGCCGCCTCGATGGCGCGGAAGTCGTATCCGGTGCTCTCGGTCGTGTGCTGCTGTTCGGTCACGGTCCTCGCCTTCGCGGTGGTGGACCGCCGCCGGCCAGGGAGCGGGCGGCGGGCGGTCGCGTGGGCGCACCCGGGCATCACAGGGACCCGGCGGTGCGCCGACGGTGGTGGAATCCGTCCCATCCTAGCCCAGCGGCCCCCGCGCCCGGCCCGCGAGCGCCGGGGCGCAGCCGCTAGCATCGACAGCGGGCCGGGGCGCACCGGGTGCTCGCGGGCCCCTCAGGGAGGACATCATGGCGGCAGGGGCCGGCGCGCGGGACGCGGGGCCGGGCGAGGGGGTGCCGGGCAGCGCGGTGGAGACCCCGTACGCGGAGCGGCGCAGCCTGGTGCTGGACGGGCACAAGGTGCGCTACTGGTTCTACGACGTCGACCGGGCGCCCAAACCGCTGCTGGTGATGGTGCACGGGTTCCGGGGGACCACCACGGGCTGCAGCTGCTGGCCGACCGGCTGCGCTCGCGGTACCACGTGGTGGTGCCGGACCTGCCGGGGTTCGGGCGTTCGGAGCGCTTCCCGGACCGGCGTCACGACGTGGCGGGGTACGTGGACTTCCTGCGCCGTTTCGTGGAGGAGCTCACCGGCGGGACGGTGCGCGACGGCGGAGGCCGGCGCGGCATCGTGGTGCTGGGGCACTCGTTCGGGTCGGTGGTGGCCGCCCACTTCGCCGCGGCGCACCCGGGGATGGTGGAGCGGCTGGTGCTGGTCAACCCGATCTGTGAGCCGGCGCTGGAGGGCGGGCAGGCGCTGCTGAGCCGGCTGACCGTGGGCTACTACCGGCTGGGCCGGGTGCTGCCGCGGCGGCTGGGGCGGCGGCTGCTGTCGAGCTGGTGGATGACGGATGCGATGACGTCGGTGATGACCACGTCGCGGGATCCGCGGGTGCGCGGCTACGTGCGCCATCAGCACCGGGCGTACTTCTCGGCGTTCGCGGACCGGGACGTGCTGCTGGAGGCCTACGAGGCGTCGGTCTCGCACACGGTGGCGGAGGTGGCGATGCAGCTGGGGATGCCGACGCTGCTGGTGGTGGGGGCGGAGGACCCGCTGGGCTCCGTGGCGGCGCAGCGGCGGATGGCCTCGTGGGTGCCCCGGCACCGGTTGGAGGTGCTGGAGGGCGTGGGGCACCTGATCCACTACGAGGCGCCGGCGCGCACGGCGGAGCTGGTCCACGAGTTCCTGACCTCCCCGGCCCCGGAGCCGGTGGAGCTGCACGAGCAGCTGCCCGCGGCCGACCTCGCGGGCCCGGACACGGGGCCGTTCACCGCGCCGTTCACGGGGCTGCAGCGGATCGTGCGGCGGGGGCGGAGCCGGTGAGGCTGCTGATGGACGCCCGCTACACGCGGATCGGGCGGCACGACGGGATCAGCCGCTACGGGGCCGGGCTGATCGAGGCGATGGCCGGGCTGGCCGGGAGCACGCCGGACCTGGAGCTGGCGGTGCTGGTGAGCGATCCGCGGCAGCTGGGCATGCTGCCGGAGGTCCCGCACGTGCGGGGGCCCTCCCCGGTCTCGGCGGCGGAGGCCGCCACGGCGCTGGTGCTCAACCGGTACGCGCCGGACGTCGTGTTCTCGCCCATGCAGACCATGGGCTCGGCGGGACGGCGGCACGGGCTGATCCTGACCCTGCACGACCTGATCTACTACGACCACCCCACCCCGCCCGGAGACCTGCCCGCGGCGGTGCGCGCGGGCTGGCGGGCCTACCACCGGGCGTGGTGGCCGCAGCGGGTGCTGCTGGACCGCGCCGACGCCGTGGTCACCGTCTCGCGGACCACCCGGGAGCTCATGGCCGCCCACCGGCTCACCCGGCGCCCGGTGCACGTGGTGCCCAACGCCGCCCCGCCCGGTGCGGTGCTGCCCCCGGAGCAGGCTTTGTCGCGGCTGCCGCGGCGGGGGCGGCTGCTGCTGTACATGGGCTCGTTCCTGCCCTACAAGAACGTGGAGACCCTGGTGCGCGCGGCGGGGCGGCTGCCCGGGTACGAGCTGCACCTGCTCTCGCGCATCTCCCCCGCCCGGCGGGCGCAGCTGGAGGCCCTGGTCCCGGCGGGGGCGCGCGTGGTGTTCCACGACGGGGTGGACGACGCCGAGTACGCCGCCCTGCTGGGGCGGGCGGCGGCGCTGCTGACGGCGTCGCGGGCCGAGGGCTACGGGCTGCCCGTGGTCGAGGCGATGGCGGCCGGGACGCCGGTGGTGTGCAGCGACCTGCCGATCTTCCGGGAGGTCGCCGGGGAGGCCGCCGCCTACGCCGCCCCCGACGACGACGCCGGCTTCGCCGCGGCGGTCCGGGCGTGGAGGACCCGGCCCGGGCCCGGGCGCAGGCGCTGGCGGGGCTGGAGCGGGCCCGGGCGTGGTCCTGGGCGGACTCGGCCCGGGAGCTGCTGGCCGTGGCCCGGGGCGTGCACGAGCGGCGCTCGACCCGCCGGTGAGCGGGTCCCGCCGCGGCCGGGCTCAGGGCAGCGGCCAGGTGTGCACGGGCTCGTTGCGGGCCATGTGCCGGGCGTAGCGGGCGAGCATGCCGCGCAGCGCGGTGGGCCGGTCGGCGCCCTGGGCCTCGAGGCGCTGGACCGCCTGCGTCTGCCAGGTGGCCCCGTTGACCCCGGCCACGCACCGGGCCTCGATGATGCCGAGGTAGCGCTCCCGGACCTCCGGGGCCACGCCCCACTCCTCCAGGCCCTGGTGCGCCAGGGGCAGCAGGTGGCGCAGCACGAGCTCGTCGACGCACAGCTCGCCGGCGCCGGGCCAGTACAGGCGGGCGTCGATCCCGTCCCGCGCCGCGCGCTCGAAGTTCTCCGCGCAGGCGGCGAAGCTCATCCGTGTCCACACCGGGCGTTCCTGCCGGGCCAGGACGCGCACCGCGCCGTAGTAGAACGCGGCGTTGGCCAGCACGTCGGCGATCGTGGGTCCCGCCGGCAGCACCCGGTTCTCCACCCGCAGGTGCGGCACGCCGCCGACGACGTCGTAGATCGGGCGGTTCCACCGGTAGATCGTCCCGTTGTGCAGCCGCAGCTCGGCCAGGCGCGGGGCCCGTCCCGCGGCCAGCTCGGCGGCCGGGTCCTCGTCGGAGCAGTCGGCCAGCAGCGCCGGGAAGTAGCGGACGTTCTCCTCGAACAGGTCGAAGATCGAGGTGATCCAGCGCTCGCCGAAGAACACCCGCGGCCGCACCCCCTGGTTCTTCAGCTCGACCGGCCGGGTGTCGGTGGACTGCTGGAACAGCGCGATCCGGGTCTCCGCGTGCAGGCGCCGGCCGAAGAAGTAGGGGCTGTTGGCCGCGAGCGCGACCTGCACGGCGGACAGCGCCTGGGCGGCGTTCCAGTGGGCGGCGAAGCCGGTGGGGGCGACCTGCAGGTGCAGCTGGACGCTGGTGCACGCCGACTCGGGGGCGATGGAGTCGCAGTAGGCGTCGACCCGCTCCCCGTCCGGTCCCTCGAGGTCCAGGCGGATGTCCTCCCCGCGGGCCACGAAGATCGAGTCGTTGAGCGCGCTGTAGCGGTTGTTGGCGCTGATCCACTCCCGCTCGTAGTGCTCGGGCCGGAGCGTCGGGAGGATCCCGATGGCCATGATCCGCGAGCCGGTCTCCCGGGCGCGGGCGTCGGCGGCGTTGAGCGAGGCGCGCAGCTCCTCCTCGAGCTCGAGCGCGGCGCGCCCGGGCAGCGGGCGCGGGGGGACGTTGAGCTCGATGTTGTAGCGGGCGAGCTCGGTCTGGTAGCCGGGGTCGGCGATGGCGGCGAGGACCTCGGCGTTGTGGAAGGAGGGCTCGAAGTGCTCGTCGACGAGGTTCAGCTCGATCTCCAGCCCCGTCATGGGGCGGTCGAACTCGAAGGAGCTGCGGTGCAGCATGAGCTCGAAGACGTCGAGGTCCTGCCGCACCTTCTCCCGGTAGCGCTGGCGCTCCTCGCGCGTGTAGCTGCGGGAACGGACCTCTTCTCCCACGGTGACCTCCCCGGACGACGGCGGCGGCACTGCCGCTCGGTCCCACCCCACCACACCGGAGGGCGCAGGCCAAGACCTCCGGGACCGTGACGGACCGGGCCCTAGGATGAGGGGATGCCGTTCCTGGACCGTGTGTCGCGCTGGGCCGGGCAGCGCCCGGACGAGCCCGCCGTGGTGTGCGGCCCCGAGCGGCTGAGCTGGGGGCGGCTGCGCGCCCGGGCCGCGGCGCTGGCCGCCTCGGGCGAGCCCACGGGCCTCCTGCGGCAGGCCAACGGCGTGGACTTCGCCGTCCGGTGGGCGGCCGGGGTGGCCGAGGAGCGGGTGTGCGCCGTGCTGGACCCCCTCGGCCCCCGGCAGCGGGCCGAGGCGGTGCGGCGGCGCCTGGCGGCCCGGCTGCCCGCGGCTCCCGTCCCGGCGCGGCTGCGCGACGGGGACCCGGACTCCGCCTTCCTGATCGGCCTGACCTCGGGCACCACCGCCGTGCCCAAGGCCTTCAGCCGCAGCCGGCGCTCCTGGCAGCGCTCCTTCGAGGCCTCCACCGGCTGCTTCGGCCTGCGTCCCGGGGACCGCGTGCTGGCCCCGGGACCGCTGTCGGCGAGCCTGAACCTCTACACCCTCTCCGAGTGCCTCTGGGCCGGGGCCGCCTTCCACACCCAGCCGCGCCTCGACGTCGCCGCCGCCCACGCGGAGATCACCGGCCGGGGCGTCACCCGCCTGGTCGGGGTGCCCGCCGTGCTGCGGGTCCTCGCGGAGCGCGGCCTCGCCGCCGGCGCCGACGCCGCCGGGCTCACCGCGGTCGTGAGCGCCGGGCAGGCCCTGGACGGGCGCACGCTGGACGCGGTGCGCCGCTGGGCCCCCCGGGCGACCGTCTGGGAGTACTACGGCGCCGCCGAGCTCGGCTTCGTCGCCGCCCGCCGGCACGGCCCCGGGGAGCCCGCCGCGCCGACCGGCACCGGGGTGGGCCCCGCCTTTCCGGGGGTGGCGCTGGCCGTCCTCGACGACGCCGGCCGTCCGGTGCCGGAGGGGGTGCCCGGCACCGTGTGCGTGCGCTCGGAGCTGGTCTGCGACGGCTACCTGTGGGGCGACGACGGTCAGGCCTTCGGCGAGCTGGGCGGCATGGCCACGGTGCGGGACCAGGGCGTCCTGCGCGGCGGGCAGCTGCACGTGCTGGGCCGGCTCTCGGACATGGTCGTCACCGGCGGGCACAACGTCTACCCGCAGGAGGTCGAGGCGGCCCTGGCCGCGGTGCCCGGAGTGGCCGAGGCGGTGGTGACCGGGGTGCCGGACGGCTCCCGCGGGCAGCGGGTGGTGGCCGGCATCGTCCCCGGCCCCGGCGGGGTGCGCCCGGGCCCGCTCCGGGAGGCCGCGGCGGCGCGGCTGGCCCCGCCCCAGCCCCCCGGCACTACGTCGAGCTCGGCGAGCTCCCCCTCACCGGCCACGGCAAGCTCAGCCGCCGGCTGCTGCGGGACTGGGTCCTCGACGGAGACCACCGTGTCCGCCCGCTCGGCTGAGCCCACCGCCGGGGCGGCCGATCCCCTGCTGCTGCTGGGCCGGCGCACGCCCCTGGCCCGCGCCGGGACCCTGCTGGACGGGGTGCCCGTCCACCGGCTCCTGGCCCCGGTGCTGCGCCGCCTCGTGGAGGACTCCGGCGTGGACCCCCGGCAGCTCTCCGACGTCGTGGTCGGCAACGCCGTGGGCGCCGGCGGCAACCTCGCTCGGCTCGCCGCCCTCGAGGCCGGTCTGCCCCTGTCCGTGCCGGGGCTGACCGTGGACCGGCAGTGCGGCTCCGGGCTGGACGCCGTGGTGCTGGCCTGCCGGCTCGCCCGGGCGGGGGCCGGACGGGCCTTCCTGGCCGGCGGGGCCGAGAGCATCAGCACCGCGCCCCTGCGCGGACGGCGGCAGGCGGACGGCCACGTGGAGTTCTACCGCCGGGCCCGCTTCGCCCCCGAGCACCTGGGCGACCCCGACATGGGACCGGCGGCGGAGACGGTCGCCGGGGAGCACGGGATCGGCCGGGCCCGGCAGGACGCCTACGCCCTGCGCAGCCACCGGCGGGCGCTCGCCGCCGCGGGCGCGGGGGTGTTCGACGACGAGCTGGTCGCGGTGACCGGCCCGCGCGGGAGCGTGCACGCCGACAACGGCCCGCGGCCGCGGCTGGACGCGGCCCTGCTGGCCCGCTTTCCCGCCGCCTTCGCCCGCGGCGGGACCGTGACGGCCGGCAACTCCTGCGCCGACGCGGACGGGGCGGCCGCCGTCCTGGTCGCCCTCCCGGCCACGGCGCGGGAGCTGGGCCTGCGCACCGGGCTCGCCTTCCGCGGCGCGGCGACCGTGGGGGTGGACCCGGCCCGGCTCGGGCTCGGCGCGGCCGTGGCCGCCCGGGAGCTGCTGGGCGCCCAGCACGTGCCCGCCGACCGGCTGGCCGCCGTGGAGTTCAACGAGCCTTCGCCGGGCAGGTGCTGGCCTGCACCGACCTGCTCGGCGTGGACGAGGACGTGCTCAACGCCGACGGCGGCGCCCTGGCCCTCGGGCACGCCTACGGGGCCTCCGGGGCGGTGTCCGTGGTCCGTCTGCTCGCGCGGCCGCGACCTGCCGGAGGGCAGCCTGCTGCTGGCGATGATCAGCTCCGCCGGGGGCATCGGCACCGCCGCGCTGTTCGAGAAGCGCTCGCTGTGACCGGGCCCGCCCGGGGCGTGCCCGATGGACCCGTGCGGGAACGGGCCCGCCGCGCGTCGGGCCGGCGCCGGTGCAGGGCAGCGCTCGCGCGGGACAGCGCTAGAGCAGGTCGGTGACGTCGCAGCGCACGTGCACCGGCGGGTGCTTGCGCAGCGCGGAGGCCTGGGCGCGGGCCGCCCGCAGCCGCCGGGTCACCTCCCCGGCCACGCCGTAGCCGAAGAACAGCAGCGCCCGGTGCGGGGCCGGCCCCCGTCCGGACCCGCCCCGTGGTCCTCCAGCGGGGTGGGCCCGATCACCCGCACCGCGGCCGGCAGCTCGAGGTCGGCCAGGAACGCCGCGACCGCCGCCGCGGGCCCGGTCAGCGCCGCCGAGCGCACCGCGGGCGGCAGCCCGAGGGCCTGGCGCTCCACGAGCTCCCGCTCGGCGTGGCCGGCCGGGTCCCAGCGCACGAACGCCCCCACGGCGCTCTCGTGCTCGGCGGTGACCACCACGACCCCGCCGTCCCGGGCCCGGCGGACCAGCGCCGCGGCGTTGAACCACCGGCGCAGCGTCTGCTCCGCCGCGCGCAGGGCCGGGCGCATGAGCATCTGGTTGCCGTCGAGCAGCAGCGCCGCCGCGTAGCCGCCCTCCGCCACCGGCTCCGCCCCCGGGGTGGCCACCACCAGGGCCGGGCTGCCGGGCACCTCCGCGCGCACCGCCTCCCCCGAGGACGCGACGACCGGCACCTGGGGAAAGGCCCGCCCCAGCTCCTCGGCCGTGCGCAGCGCCCCGACGGTGACCAGGCGCATCCGCCGGGACCCGCACGCGGCGCAGGCCCAGGAGTGCGCCGAGCGCCCGCACCAGCCGCAGCGGGGCACCCCGCGCCGGGACACCACCCCGAGGGGTCCGTCGCAGGCGGTGCACCGGGCCGGCTCCCGGCACCGCTCGCAGGCCAGGTGGGGGGCGTAGCCGGCGCGGGCCACCTGCACCAGGACCGGGCCCCGCTCCAGCCCCTCCCGGGCCGCCCGGTAGGCCGTCTCGGGCAGCCGGGCGCGGGAGGCCAGCGGGTCCCGGGCGGCGTGGAAGGAGTCGGCGGTCGAGACGATCCGCGGCATGTGCACCCGCAGCACCTCCCGCGCCGGGGCCAGCCGCCGGGCCCAGCCGGAGACCACGAGCCGCTGGGCCTCGGGGCTGACCGCGTGCCCGGCGAACAGCGCCCCGCACCCGCTGCGCCCGGCCCGCAGCAGCAGCACGTCGCGCACGTGCTGGTAGGGCGCGCGCTGCTCCACGAGGTTCTCGTCGCCGTCGTCGAAGCAGGCCACGAGCCCGAGGTCGTCCACGGGCGCGTAGGCGGCCGAGCGGGTGCCCAGGACCACCCGGACCTGGCCGGTGGCCGCGGCGAGGAACGCCCGGTAGCGCGGGGTGGGCCCGTCCTCGGCGTGCAGGCGCACCAGGTGCTCGGCGCCGATCTCGTCCACCACCGAGCGCTCCAGCCGGGCCAGCGCCTTCTGGTCGGCCACGACCGCCACCGCCCCGCGCCCGGCCCGCCAGGCGGCACCGATCGCGGCGGCCAGCACGTCCGTCCAGTCGTGGGCGGGATGGGCGGGCAGCACCTCGACCACGGCGCGCGGGGCACCGCCGGCGCCGAGCTCGGCCAGGAACTCCGGCCCGCCCGCGTAGTCCGCCAGGGCGGCGTCGTGGGAGGGTCCGGGCACGTGCGGGGACAGGCCGGTCGAGTGCCCCGGCGCCTCGGCCAGGCGCTGCTCGACCTCCTTCTCCACCCGGGCGACCCGCGGCGGGACCGCCAGCCGCACGACGTCGGCGGTGGTGCCGGCCGCGCGCGCGGCGATGTCCTCGGCGAGCAGGGCGATCTCCGGGGTCAGCACGGGCAGCGGGGACAGCACCCGGCGCAGCGGCTGGATCCGGGCCATCACCTCCGAGTCGGCGGCCCGCTCGAGCACGTAGCCGGTCAGCTCCTGGCCCGCGAAGCCGACCTTGACCCGGGCACCGGGCACCGCCGTGTCCGCCAGCTCGGCGGGCACGGCGTAGTCGAAGGCCCGGTCCAGGTGCGGGACGTGGGTGTCCAGCAGCACCCGGGCCACGGGATCGGGCTCGGCCAGCAGCGCCGCGCCCACGCCCTTGGTGTCCGGCCGCGGCGGGCGCGGCGGGAAGCCCGAGAGGAGCGACAGCTGCCGCGGGGCCTCCGCGGCGGCCTCGGCGTCCTCCCGGGTCATGCTCAGAGCCCGGCGGCCGACCGCAGGTCCGCGACGCGGTCGGTGCGCTCCCAGGTGAACTCGGGCTCGGTGCGGCCGAAGTGCCCGTGCGCGGCGGTGCGCGCGTAGATCGGGCGCTTGAGGTCCAGGTCCTCGATGATCGCCAGCGGGCGCAGGTCGAAGACTCGTGCACGGCCCGTTCGATCCGCAGCGGGTCCACGTGCGCGGTGCCGAAGGTCTCCACGTAGAGCCCGACCGGGGCGGCGCGCCCGATCGCGTAGGCCACCTGCACCTCCACGCGGTCGGCGAGACCGGCGGCCACGACGTTCTTGGCGACCCAGCGCATCGCGTAGGCCGCGGAGCGGTCGACCTTGGAGGGGTCCTTGCCCGAGAAGGCCCCACCGCCGTGGCGGGCCATCCCCCCGTAGGTGTCCACGATGATCTTGCGCCCGGTCAGCCCGGCGTCGCCCACCGGCCCGCCGCGCACGAAGTTGCCGGCCGGGTTGATGATCAGCTGGGTCGCGGACAGGTCCAGGCCGGTCTCCTCGAGCACGGGGCCGATCACGCACTGGCGCAGGTCCGAGGCCAGCTGGTCGAGGTCGTAGCCCTCCACGTGCTGGGCGGAGACCACCACGGTGTCCACGGCGACCGGGCGGTGGCCGTCGTAGCCGAGGGTGACCTGGGTCTTGCCGTCCGGGCGCAGCCCGGGCAGCACCGCGGTCTTGCGGACCCGGGTGAGCTGCTCGGAGAGGCGGTGGGCGATGAAGATCGGCGCCGGCATCAGCACCTCGGTCTCGTCCGAGGCGTAGCCGAACATGATGCCCTGGTCCCCGGCGCCCTGGGCGTCCCGGGCGTCGCGGGCGGTGCCCTCACGGACCTCGAGGGACTGGAACACGCCCTCGTAGATCTCCGGGGACTGCTCGCCCACGCTGATCGACACCCCGCAGAACTCCCCGTCGAAGCCGTGCACCGAGGAGTTGTAGCCGATGTCCAGCAGCGTCTTGCGCACCACGTTGGGGATCTCGACGTAGCCCCGGGTCTTCACCTCCCCGGCCACGTGGACCAGCCCGGTGGTCACCATCGTCTCGACCGCCACGGAGGACTCGGGGTCCTGGCGCAGCAGGTCGTCGAGGATCGAGTCGCTGATCTGGTCGCAGATCTTGTCGGGGTGGCCCTCCGTGACGGACTCGGAGGTGAACAGTCTCAGGTGCTGGGTCGTCTCGCTCACGGGAGACCACACTACCGTCCGCCCCGGACGGCGGAACGCGCCCGCCCTGCCGCACCGGGCGCGGCAGGGCGGGCCGGGATCAGCCGCGGACGCCGGCCAGGTCCTGCGCGATCCGCTGCACGAGAGCGCGGGCGACCTCGTCCTTGGGGCCCTCGAGCACCTGCTCCGGGCCGCCGGCGGCGCTGAGCACCGTGAGGGAGGTGGTGTCCTGACCGAAGACCAGGCTCTCGCCCACGTGGTTGACCGCCAGCAGGTCGCAGCCCTTGCGCGCGAGCTTCCGGCGCCCGAACGTCAGCGGGTCGGTCTCGGCGTCGCCGGTCTCGGCGGCGAAGCCCACGAGCAGCTGGCGGCGCCGGGCGGTGTTGCGCAGGTCCACGAGCTCGCGCAGGACGTCGGGGTTGCGCACCAGCTGGAGCACCGGGTCGGTGCCGTCCTCGGCCTTCTTCAGCTTCGCGTCGGCCACCCGGGCCGGGCGGTAGTCGGCCACCGCGGCGGCCATCACCACCACGTCGGCCCGCGCGGCCGCCCGCACGCACGCCCGGCGCAGCTGCTCGGCGGTGCCGGCGTGGACGACCTCCACCCCGGCCGGGACCGGGGTCTCGAGGTGGGCGGCCACCAGGGTGACCTCCGCCCCGGCGTCGCGGGCGGCGGCGGCGATCGCCACGCCCTGCTTGCCGGAGGAGCGGTTGCCGAGGAAGCGGACCGGGTCCAGCGGCTCGCGGGTGCCCCCGGCGCTGACCAGGACCCGGGCGCCCGCCAGCGGCCCGTCGGGCGTCGGCCCGCCCCGGACCAGGCGCAGGGCGGCGGCGTGGATGTCCTCCGGCTCGGGCAGCCGGCCGGGCCCGGAGTCGGGACCGGTCAGGCGGCCCACGGCGGGCTCCAGGACGGTGTGCCCGTGGCCGCGCAGGGTGGTCACGTTGGCCTGGACGGCGGGATTCAGCCACATCTCGGTGTGCATCGCCGGGGCGAAGAGCACCGGGGCGCGGGTGGCCAGCAGCGTGGTGGTGAGCAGGTCGTCGGCCAGTCCGTGCGCCGCGCGCGCGAGCAGGTCGGCGGTGGCGGGGGCGACGACGACGAGGTCGGCGCTCTGCCCCTGGTGGACGTGGTTGACCTCGTCCACCCGCTCGAAGACCCCCGTGCTGACGCGCTGGCCGGACAGGGCCTCCCAGGTGGGGGCGCCCACGAAGCGCAGCGCGGACTCGGTGGGCACGGGCACGACCGTGTGGCCGTCCTCGGTGAACAGCCGCAGCAGCAGCGCGGCCTTGTAGGCGGCGATGCCCCCGCCGATGCCGAGGACGACCTTCACGCCGTGCCGCCCCGCCGGACGGGCCGGAGGCGGCTCACAGGTCCCGGAGGTCCCCGGGCTCCCGCCCCGGCTCCTCCGGGGCGGCGTCGGCGGCGTCACCGGCCCCGTTGACCGGGTTGTCCTCGCCGCTGCCGGGCAGGTCGCCCAGCGGCTCGAGCGGGGTGCTGGACCCGCCCGCGGAGAAGTCCACGGTCGCCTCGTCGGAGAACGCCGCGCCGGCGGAGAAGTCGTCCTCCGTGCCCTGGGCGAAGAAGTCGGCGCCGAAGACGTCGGCGGCGAGGTCCGCCTCCGTGGTGAGCTGGCCGTTCTCGGCGAACCCGGCGTGCTCCACCGGGCGGCCCTCGATGAGGCCCGCGTCGATCTCCCGGAAGGAGATGGACAGCGGCTTCTCGTTGAGCTGCGTGTCGACGAGCGGACCGACGTACTCGAACAGCCCCTCGTGCAGCTGCGAGTAGTAGGCATTGATCTGCCGGGCACGCCGGGCGCCGAAGATCACGAGCCCGTACTTGGAGTCGGACTTCTTCAGCAGGGCGTCGATCGGCGGGTTGATGATGCCTTCGGTGTGGGTAGACAAGCTCTTGCTCCAAACGCGGTGGACGGGTATCAGGATGCCTGCTCGGGGTCGGCCCCCATGAGCTGCACGAGTTCGGCGGCGGCCCGCTCGACGCTGTCGTTGACGACGGTGTGGTCGAACTCCGGCTCTGCCGCGAGCTCCAGTTTAGCGGTTTCGAGCCGGACCCGCTGTTCCTCGGGCGTCTCGGTGCCCCGGCCGACCAGCCGGGCGACCATCTCGTCCCAGCTGGGCGGGGCCAGGAAGACGAAATTGGCCTCCGGCATCGTGCCGCGGATCTGCCGCGCCCCCTGCAGGTCGATCTCCAGCAGCACGCAGCGCCCGCCCGCCAGCGCCTGCTCCACGGTGGAGCGCAGCGTGCCGTAGCGGTGGGAGTTGTGCACCACCGCCCACTCGAGCAGCTGCCCGTCCCGGGCCAGGGCGTCGAACTGCTCGTCGGACACGAAGAAGTAGTGCACCCCGTCGACCTCTCCCGGGCGCGGGGCGCGGGTGGTCGCCGACACGGACAGCCACACCTGCGGATAGTGGTCCCGGACGTAGGTCGAGACGGTGCCCTTGCCGACGGCCGTGGGTCCGGCGAGCACGGTCAGGGACGGGCGCGCGGGGCGGGGCGCGTCGGGAGTCACGGGAAACCTCCTGGGAACGGGGTGGGGAACACCCCAATCTACCGGATCGCGCCCGCTCCCCCCGGCGCCCGCTCCCCCGGCGCCCGGCGGGCGGGCTCAGCGGTCGAGGTACTCGATGAGCGCCTTGCGCTGGTGCACGCCGAGCCCGCGCAGCCGCCGCGTGCGGGCGATGCCGATCTCCTCCATGATGGCGGCCGAGCGGACCTTCCCGATCCCCGGGGTGGCCTCGAGCAGGTCGGAGACCTTCAGCCGGCTCACGGCCTCCTCCTGGTCGGCCCGTTCGAGGATCTGGGCCACCGTCATCCGGCGCTCGCGCAGGCCCTTCTTCACGTCGCGCGCGCCGTCCGTGCCTGGGTGGCCTTCTCCCGCGCGGCGGCTCGCTCGTCGTCGGTCAGCGGACGCAGTGCCATGTGGTTCCTCCTCGTCGCCACGGACTGCAGCCTCCGTCCCGCAGCAGGACGGCCAGCCCGTTTGCTAAAGAAACTACATGATTATCAATCCATCGCAAGGCGACACGACCGTGGCGTGACCAGGGGTGTCGTCCCCGGCCGCCCCCGCGGGAGGACCGTCAGCGCACCGCCGGCAGAACGCCGGGACCGGCGGGGGCACCGCCGCCGCTCAGCCCAGGGCCGCCGCCAGCTCCGCCGCGGAGCGCTCGACGGCCTCCCGCAGGGCGGGCACGGCCGGGCCGCGGCGCAGGATCGCCCGGCTCGAGGTGGCCAGCACCTGCCCGGCGGCGGCACCGAACACGGCCGGGAGGTCCTCGGCGCGGGCGCCCTGGGCCCCGTAGCCGGGGGCCAGCAGCGGCCCGCGGACCCGGCCAGGTCGATGCCCAGCGCCGCCAGGGCGTCGCCGACCGTGGCGCCCACCACCAGCCCGCACGGGCCCAGGCCGGTGCGGCCCGCCGCGGCGGCGCCGGCGGGGGCGGGGCCCTCAGCGCCGCCGAGCACCCGGGCGTTCTCCGCCGCGGCCGCCGAGCACACGGCCCGGGCCACCGAATCGGCGCCTCCGACGTGCTGCACCGAGCGGCCCTCGGGGTTGGAGGTGAGCGCGAGCACGAACGTGCCGCGGCCCGTGCGCGCGGCCAGGTCCAGGGCCGGGCGCAGCGACTCGAAGCCGAGGTAGGGGCTCAGGGTCACGGCGTCCGCGGCGAGAGGGGACCCCTCCGCCAGCCACGCGGCGGCGTAGGCCTCCATCGTGGAGCCGATGTCGCCGCGCTTGGCGTCGGCCACCGTGAGCAGGTCCGCGGCGCGGGCCCCGGCGAGCAGCTCCTCGAGCACGGCGATGCCCGCGGCCCCGTAGGACTCGTACAGGGCCACCTGCGGCTTCACGGCCGCGGCCCGCCCGGCGGCGGCCTCGAGCACCGTCAGGGAGAAGCGGCGCAGCCCCTCCGCGGTGCGGGGCAGCCCCCACGCGTCGAGCAGCCCCGGGTGCGGGTCGATGCCCACGCACAGCGGACCGTGGGCGTCCATCGCCCGGGCCAGCCGCGCCCCGAAGGGGGCGCGGCCGGGCCCCGGGAGCGGTGCGCCGGGGCGCTCAGGCACCGACGACCTCGGGCTGGGCCGGGGCGGTGAGGGCGTGCAGCCGCTGCTCGTGCTCCTGCAGGCTGGTGACGTCCCACGTGTAGGACCGCAGCGCGGTGACCGCCTGCAGGGCGGCCCCGAGCACGGAGACGGTCGTCATCAGCGGCACGCCCACGCTCGTGGCCGCCGCCCGGATCTCGTAGCCGTCGCCGCGGGCGGCGCCGCCGGCGGGGGTGTTGAAGATCAGGTCGATCTCCCCGTCGCCGATGAGGTCCACGATGGTCCGCTCCCCGGGGGCCGTCTCGCTGATCTTGCGGACCACGGTGGACTCGATGCCGTTGCGCCGCAGCACCTGCGCCGTGCCGCTGGTGGCCAGGATCTCGAAGCCGAGGTCGCGGAACATCCGCACGTAGGCGATCGAGGAGCGCTTGTCCTTGTTCGCCACGGAGACGAACATCCGCCCCGACGTCGGCAGGGACACGTTCGCCGCGGCCTGGGCCTTGGCGAAGGCCGTGTCGAAGTACTTGTCCAGTCCCATGACCTCGCCGGTGGAGCGCATCTCCGGGCCGAGCAGGGAGTCCACCACGGCGCCCTCGGCGGTGCGGAACCGGGCGAAGGGCAGCACGGCCTCCTTCACGGCCACCGGCGCGGAGGCCGGCAGGGTGGACCCGTCCAGACGCTCCGGCAGGTGCCCCTGGGCGCGCAGCTCGGCGATGGTCGTGCCGGTGCCGATCAGGGCGGCGGCCTTGGCCAGCTGCACGCCCGTGGCCTTCGAGACGAACGGGACCGTGCGCGAGGCGCGCGGGTTGGCCTCGATGACGTAGAGGACGTCGGAGGCCACGGCGAACTGGATGTTGATCAGCCCGCGCACGCCCACGCCCCGGGCGATGGCCAGGATGGCCTCGCGCACCCGCGCGACGACGTCCGGGCCCAGCGTGATCGAGGGCAGGGTGCACGCGGAGTCCCCGGAGTGGATCCCGGCCTCCTCGATGTGCTCCATGACGCCGCCCACGTAGAGCTCCTCGCCGTCGTAGAGGGCGTCCACGTCGATCTCGATCGCGTCCTCGAGGAACTTGTCGATCAGCGCCGGCCGGGAGGAGGAGACCTCCGTGGCGTTCTGCAGGTACCGGGCCAGGGCCGGCTCGTCGTAGACGATCTCCATGCCGCGCCCGCCGAGCACGTAGGAGGGGCGCACGAGCACCGGGTAGCCGATCTCGTCGGCGATCCGCTTGGCGTCCTCGAAGGTCGAGGCGGTGCCGTTCTTGGGCTGGCGCAGCCCGGCCTCCCCGAGCACCCGGGCGAACTCGCCGCGGTCCTCGGCCAGGTCGATGGCCTCCGGGGTGGTGCCCAGGACCGGCACGCCCGCGGCCTTGAGCCGGGCGGCCAGCTTCAGCGGGGTCTGCCCGCCCAGCTGCACGAACACCCCGAGCAGTCCGCCGGTGCGCCGCTCGGTCTCCACGACCTCCATGACGTCCTCGAAGGTCAGCGGCTCGAAGTACAGCCGGGTGGAGACGTCGTAGTCGGTGGAGACGGTCTCCGGGTTGCAGTTGACCATCACCGTCTCGTGGCCGGCGGCGCGCAGGGCCATCGAGGCGTGCACGCAGGAGTAGTCGAACTCGATGCCCTGCCCGATCCGGTTCGGGCCCGAGCCCAGGATCATGATCGAGGGCTGCTCGTGCCGGCCGACCTCCGACTCCTCGTCGTAGGAGGAGTAGTGGTACGGGGTGAAGGCCTCGAACTCCGCCGCGCAGGTGTCCACGGTCTTGAACACCGGGCGGATGCCCAGGGCGTGGCGCACCCCGCGGACCACGGCCTCGTCCAGGTGGGCCAGCTCGCCGATCTGCTCGTCGGAGAAGCCGTGCCGCTTGGCCAGGCGCAGGGTGCGCTCGCTCAGGTCGCCGTCCTCGACCACCGCGGCGGCGACCTCGTTGAGCAGCACCAGCTGGTCGAGGAACCACGGGTCGATGCCCGTGGCCTCGTAGAGCCGCTCCACGGACGCCCCGGCGAGCAGGGCCTGCTGGACCTGCCGGATCCGCTCCGTGGTCGGGGTGCGGGCGGCCTCGACCAGCCGGTCGAGCCCGGCGTCGTCGAGCTCGGGGGGCACGAAGGAGAAGGAGGAGCCCTTCTGCTCCAGGGAGCGCATGGCCTTCTGCAGTGCCTCGGTGAAGTTGCGCCCGATCGCCATGGCCTCCCCCACCGACTTCATGGTGGTCGTCAGCGTGGGGTCCGCCGCGGGGAACTTCTCGAAGGCGAAGCGCGGGACCTTCACGACGACGTAGTCCAGCGTCGGCTCGAAGGACGCCGGGGTCTTGCGGGTGATGTCGTTGGGGATCTCGTCCAGGGTGTAGCCCAGCGACAGCTTCGTGGCGATCTTGGCGATCGGGAAGCCGGTGGCCTTGGAGGCCAGGGCGGAGGAGCGGGAGACCCGCGGGTTCATCTCGATCACCACCACGCGGCCGGTGTCCGGCTCGATCGCGAACTGGATGTTGCACCCGCCGGTGTCCACCCCGACCTCGCGGATCACGGCGATCGCGATGTCGCGCAGGTTCTGGTACTCGCGGTCGGTCAGCGTCATGGCCGGGGCCACGGTGATGGAGTCGCCGGTGTGCACGCCCACCGGGTCGAAGTTCTCGATGGAGCACACGACCACGACGTTGTCGTGCTTGTCGCGCATCATCTCCAGCTCGTACTCCTTCCAGCCGAGGATGGACTCCTCCAGGAGCACCTCGGAGGTCGGGCTGTACTGGATGCCGGCGCCGGCGATGCGGTGCAGGTCCTCCTCGTCGTAGGCCATGCCCGAGCCGAGCCCGCCCATGGTGAAGGACGGGCGCACGACCATGGGGTAGCCGAGCTCGTCGGCCGCGGCGAGGGCCTCGGCCATGGAGTGCACGATGACCGAGCGGGCGGACTCGGCGCCGCAGCGCTCCACGACGCCCTTGAACTTCTCGCGGTCCTCGCCGAGGTTGATCGCCTCGACGTTGGCGCCGATCAGCTCGACCCCGTACTTCTCGAGCACGCCGTTGGCGTCGAGGGCGATCGCGGTGTTCAGCGCGGTCTGTCCGCCGAGGGTGGGCAGCAGCGCGTCCGGGCGCTCCTTGGCGATGATCTTCTCGACCACCTCCGGGGTGATGGGCTCCACGTAGGTCGCGTCGGCGAACTCGGGGTCGGTCATGATGGTCGCCGGGTTGGAGTTGACGAGGATGACCCGCAGCCCCTCCTCCCGGAGCACCCGCAGCGCCTGCGTGCCCGAGTAGTCGAACTCCGCGGCCTGGCCGATGACGATCGGCCCCGAGCCGATGACCAGAACGCTGGTGAGATCTGTCCTGCGCGGCATGTCAGTGCTGCCCTTCCGTGCTGGCGTCCCGGTCCGGGCGCGCGCCCTGCGCGCCGCCGGGGACGGCGTTGTCGATGGTCGGGTCGGCGCGGCCGTCCCGGTGGCTGTCCATGAGCTCGATGAACCGGCCGAAGAGGTAGGAGGCGTCGTGCGGGCCGGCGGCGGCCTCGGGGTGGTACTGCACCGAGAACGCCGGCAGGTCACGGCAGTTGAGGCCCTCGACCACGTCGTCGTTGAGGCACACGTGGCTGACCTCCACGTCCCCGAACTCCTCCAGCGGCGCGGTGACCGGGCCGTCGAGCGGGGCGTCCACGGCGAAGCCGTGGTTGTGCGCGGTGATCTCCACGCGCCCGGTCCGGCGGTCGAGCACCGGCTGGTTGATCCCGCGGTGGCCGAAGACGAGCTTGTAGGTGCCGAAGCCCAGGGCCCGGCCCAGCAGCTGGTTGCCGAAGCAGATGCCGAAGAACGGGATCCCGGCGCGCAGCACCTGGCGCAGGGTCTCCACCTGCCGCTCGGCGGTGGCCGGGTCGCCGGGGCCGTTGGAGAAGAACACCCCGCGCGGGCCCAGGGCCCGGATCTGCTCGAAGGTCGTGTCCGCCGGCACCACGTGCACGCGCACGCCGCGCTCGGCGAACCGGTGCGGGGTCATGGACTTGATGCCGAGGTCCACGGCCACGAGCTCGTGCCGGACCTCTCCCCGCCAGCCGTGCTCGGCGGGCTCCACCACGTAGGACTCGGCCACCGAGACGGTCTCGGCGAGCCGGCGGCCCTCCATCCGCTCGGCCGCGGCCACCGCGGCCACGAGCTCCGGCTCGGGCCGGAGGGCGGCGTCCCCGGAGAAGATCCCGCCGCGCATCGCGCCGCGGTCGCGCAGGTGGCGGGTGATCGCCCGGGTGTCGACGTCCTGGATGCCCACGACGCCCTGGTCGCGCAGCTGCTCGTCGAGGGAGCCCTCGGAGCGCCAGTTGGACGGGCGGCGGGCGGCGTCGCGCACCACGTAGCCGGACACCCAGATCCGGCGGGACTCGGCGTCGGCGGCGTTGACGCCGGTGTTGCCGATGTGCGGGGCGGTCTGCACGACCAGCTGGCCGGCGTAGGAGGGGTCGGTGATGGTCTCCTGGTAGCCGGTCATGCCGGTGGAGAAGACCGCCTCGCCGAGGGCGGTGCCGAGGGCGCCGTAGGCGCGGCCGCGGAAGACGCGGCCGTCCTCCAGCACCAGCACGGCGGGTTCGGTGGTGATCGAGCTCAAGGTCGTCCTCACGTTCGTGTCTGCGGGTCGGGAAGTGTCGGGCGGCTGCGGGCAGCCGCGGGGCGGTCAGGAGCGCGCTGCGGGGGCGATCGCCTCCACCTCGGCGAGCAGGCGCCGCTTGTCCTCGGCGCGCTGGGTCCGGAAGCCGGTGTCCACCACGGTGCCGCCCAGGGACCAGGTCAGCACGGCCAGTCCGTCCTTCTCGACGAACTTCCCGACCATGCCGGAGGAGGTGCCCACGGCCACGACGTCGGCCGCCGGGACGAACAGCGGGGCCGCGCCCTGCCGCTCGAAGAGCACCCCCTCGTCCAGCACGAGCGCCCGCGCCCGGGCGCGCACGCCCAGCCCGTGGGCGGCGATGCGCTCGAGCGGGGCGCCGGTCTCGGTGGTGGCCACGTACATGCCCGGCACGGCCAGCCGGGGCTCGCGCTCCTCGGCGCCGGCCGGCGGGGCCGGCGGCGCCGCGATCCCGGCCTGGCGCCGCACGCGCCCGGCCCAGCCCCGGCGGATCAGGGCGAAGAGCAGGGCGAGCAGGAGCAGCGTGCCGAGCACGGTGGTGAGCTGGTCCATGGGGCGGGGGCCTCCGGGCGGTGGAAGGGGTGGACGGGGCGGGGGTGCGGCGGATCAGGCGCGCGGTGAGGGGCTGTTCAGCGCGCCGTCCAGGACCGTGGAGTGGCCGCGGAAGAAGGTGGCGCGCACCGCGCCGGGCAGCTCCATCCCGCGGTACGGGCTGTTGCGGCCCTTCGAGGCGTGCCGGGCCGGGTCGACCACGGTGGTCGCCGCCGGGTCCCACAGCACGATGTTCGCCGGCTCGCCCTCCGCGAGGGGCCTGCCCTGACCGGCCAGGCGCCCGATCCGGGCCGGGGTCTCGGAGGTGATCCGGGCGACGTCGCGCCAGGTCAGCAGGCCGGTGTCCACGAGGGTGTGCTGCACCACGGACAGGGCGGTCTCCAGCCCGGTCATGCCGTTGGCCGCGCACGACCACTCGCACTCCTTGTCCTCGGCCGGGTGCGGGGCGTGGTCGGTGCCGATGACGTCGATGGTGCCGTCGGCCACGGCCGCCCGCAGCGCATGCACGTCCTCGTCGGTGCGCAGCGGCGGGTTGACCTTGAAGACGGGGTCGAAGCTGCGGACCCGCTCGTCGGTGAGCAGCAGGTGGTGGGGGGTGGCCTCGGCGGTGACGTCGATGCCGCGCTGCTTGGCCCAGCGCACGATGTCCACCGAGCCCCGGGTGGAGAGGTGGCAGATGTGCACCCGGGAGCCCACGTGCTCGGCGAGCAGCACGTCGCGGGCGATGATCGCCTCCTCGGCCACCGCCGGCCAGCCGGTCAGCCCCAGCTCGGCGGAGACGGCGCCCTCGTTCATCTGGGCGCCCTCCGTGAGCCGCGGCTCCTGGGCGTGCTGGGCGACGACGCCGTCGAAGCCCTTGACGTACTCCAGGGCCCGGCGCATCAGCACCGGGTCGTGCACGCACATGCCGTCGTCGGAGAAGACCCGCACCGCGGCGCGGGAGTCGGCCATCGCCTTGATCTCCGACAGCCGTTCGCCCTGCAGGCCCACGGTCACCGCCCCGACCGGGCGGACGTCCACCCAGCCGGCGGCCCGGCCCAGCTCGTGGACCTGCTCGACGACCCCGGCGGTGTCGGCCACGGGGTCGGAGTTGGCCATGGCGAACACCGCGGTGTAGCCCCCCAGCGCGGCGGCCCGGGTGCCCGTCTGCACCGTCTCGGCGTCCTCGCGGCCGGGCTCGCGCAGGTGGGTGTGGATGTCCACGAGCCCGGGCAGGGCCACCAGCCCGGTCCCGTCGACGATCTGCGCGCCCTCCGGGGCGGCCTGGCCGGGCGCCACGCGCCGGATCAGGCCGTCCTCCACGAGGAGGTCGGCCGGCTGCTCGCCGTACGGCCGGGCGCCCTGGATGAGGTACGAGGTCATGGGATGAGAACTCCTGGGGATGCGGGGGTGGAGGGGGCGCCGAGGTCGTCGCCGGCCAGCAGCAGGTAGAGCACCGACATCCGGACGGAGACGCCGTTGCGGACCTGGTCCAGGACCGTGGAGCGCGGGGAGTCGGCCGCGGCGGAGGAGATCTCCAGGCCCCGGTTCATCGGCCCCGGGTGCATGATCGCCGTGGGCGCCCCGGCGGTGTCCAGGGCCGCGACGCGCTCGGGGGTCAGGCCCCACTCGCGGGCGTACTCCTGGGCGGTGGGGAAGAAGGCGGCGTGCATCCGCTCGCGCTGCACGCGCAGCATCATCACCGCGTCCGGGGCCGGGTCCAGCGCCTGGTCCAGGGAGTACACGACCTCGCACGGCCAGTCGGCGATGCCCACCGGCAGCAGCGTGGGCGGGGCCACGAAGGTGACGCGGGCACCGAGGGTCGTGAACAGCCAGAGGTCGGAGCGGGCGACGCGGGAGTGCAGGACGTCGCCGACGATCACCACGTGCATGCCCTCGAGGTCGAGCCCGCGGGTGCTCTCCCGGCCCTCGGTGCGGCCCCGGTGCTGGCGCAGCGTCATGGCGTCGAGCAGGGCCTGGGTGGGGTGCTCGTGCGTCCCGTCGCCGGCGTTGACCACCGCGGCGTCGATCCAGCCGGACTCGGCCAGCTGCTGCGGGGAGCCCGAGGCCGAGTGCCGGATGACCACCGCGTCGGCGCTCATCGCCGCCAGCGTCTGGGCGGTGTCCTTCAGCGACTCGCCCTTGGAGACGGAGGAGCCCTTGGCGGAGAAGTTGATGACGTCCGCGGAGAGCCGCTTGGCGGCCGTCTCGAAGGAGATCCGGGTGCGGGTCGAGTCCTCGAAGAAGAGGTTGACCACGGTGCGCCCGCGCAGGGCCGGCAGCTTCTTCACCGACCGGTGGCCCACCTCGGCCATCTGGTCGGCGGTGTCGAGGACGGTCAAAGCGGCGGCGTGGGAGAGGTCCCGGGTGGACAGCAGGTGCCTCATGCGCGGACCGCCGGGACGGGGGTCTCGATGACCACGCAGTCGGCGTGCTCGGCCGGCCGCGGGTCGGGGTCGGTCTCGGCCAGGCGGACCCGGACCTTCTCCTGGGAGGAGGTGGGCAGGTTCTTGCCCACGTGGTCGGCACGGATGGGCAGCTCCCGGTGGCCGCGGTCCACCAGCACGGCGAGGCGGACCACGCGGGGCCGGCCGACGTCGACGAGGGCGTCGAGGGCGGCGCGCACGGTGCGCCCGGAGTAGAGCACGTCGTCGACGAGCACCACGGTGCGCCCGTCGATGCCCTGCACCGGGATGCGGGTGGGCTGCGGGGCGCGGGCGGGGTTCTTGCGCAGGTCGTCGCGGAACATCGTCACGTCGAGCTGGCCGAGGCTCGCGGCGGCGTCGAAGCCGGGGTCGGTCGCGGCGATCTTGGCGGCGATCCGCTGGGCCAGCGGATAGCCGCGGCGCGGGATGCCGAGCAGGACGAGGTCCGAGCTGCCCTTGTTGGCCTCGAGGATCTCGTGGGCGATGCGCGTGAGCGCGCGGTCGATGTCGGCTGCCGAGAGGATGACGCGCGCGGGTGCGGGTCCCTTCGAGGGACCGTCCGCGGAGGTGTCGTCGATCATGGGTGCCGCCTCCTTCCCCGCCTCACAGGACGGACTTAAAGGTTGCTTGCTCGCCCCAAACTAGCACAGCGCACCGGGGCCCGCGGGCCGCCCGCCCCTGCTGACCGCACCGGACGTGGGCAGTCTCACAGGCGGCGCCGCGCCCCCGGAGCTCCGTCCCGAGGCTCCGGGCCCGGTGCTACCGGTGGTCGGCCCGTTCCCACCAGAGCGCGGTGGCGGCGGCCGAGCCGAGGGCCACGAGCACCACGCCCAGGATCCCGGCCCAGCCGACGCCGGGGCGGCCGGCCCGGCCGCCCCGGAGAGCAGGGCCGGCACCGCCCACGGGAACCACCCGCCGTGGCCCACGGCCGCGAGCACCTGGGCCAGCAGGACGGTCAGGAACAGCACGCCGACGGCGGGCAGGTAGCCGCGTCCCACGCTGGCGGCCAGACCGTAGCCGGCCGCCAGCCCGGCGGTCAGCAGGCCGGCGCCCAGCACCGTCCCGGCCCCGCGGGCGGCCGTCGCCGCGGACCAGCCGGGCAGCCCGAGCAGCGCGCCCAGCCCGAGCACGAGGCCGACGAGGAGCAGCGTGAGCAGCGCGCACCACACGAGGCCCAGCAGCAGCTTGGCCAGCACCACGGCCGTGCGGGAGGTGGGCACGGCCAGCAGGTCGGTGACGGTCCGGTCGGAGAACTCCCGGCCGAAGAGCCAGATGGCCGCGGTGCCGAAGATCAGCAGCCCGCCCACGGCGAGCGTCTGGGCGGCCAGGGAGAAGTACCCGGGCCAGTCGGCGGTGCCGCCCGACAGCTGGGCCTTGGCCCCGAGCAGCCCCAGGGTCCGGGCCCGGTCCGGGTCCTGGAGCACGAACATGAAGAAGGCGCCGACCAGCCCGGCCAGGACCGTGGCGCCCGCGGTGGCCCAGGGCACCCGGGAGCGGCGCAGCTTGAGGGCCTCCGCGTGCACGGCGGCGGCCAGGTCACCGCGCACGGGGTGCCTCCCCGGCTCCGGGCGCCCCGGGGGGCGCCTGCACCAGGCGCAGGAAGTGGCTCTCGAGGTCCTCCCGGACCTCCGCGAGCCCGGTGAGGGCCACCCCGGCGTGCACGAGCGCGGCCGCCACGTCCTCCGGCCGGCGCGTCGCCCGGTCCCCGGCGAGCACGACGACCCCGGCCCGGCGGCGGGCGGGGAAGCCCGCCGCGGTCAGCACCTCCACGGCCCGGTCGTCGTCGCGCGTGGTGAGCTCCAGGTGGCGGTGCACCCGCTCGGGCAGGGAGCCGGTGGGGAACTCCTCCACCAGCCGGCCCCGGTGCAGCACCCCGACCCGGGTGGCCAGGCGGGCGACCTCGCCCAGCAGGTGGCTGGAGAGCAGGACCGTGGTGCCGTGCCCGCGGGCCAGGTCCGTCAGGAGGGTGCGGACCTCCACCACTCCGGCCGGGTCCAGGCCGTTGACCGGCTCGTCGAGCACCAGCACGGACGGCCGGTGCAGCACCGCCCGGGCCAGGGCCAGCCGCTGCCGGTTGCCCTGGGAGAGGTCGCGGGCGCGGCGGTCGGCGTGCTCGCCGAGGCCGAAGAGCTCCACCGCGTCCCCGACCGCGTGCGGGTCGCGCACCCGGTGCAGGCGCCGGGCGACCTCCAGGTTCTCCCGCACGGTCAGCTCCGGGTAGGCGGTGGCCGCCTCCACCAGGTAGCCCACCTCCGCCCGGCGGAGCGCTCGCGGGGACCGCGGCCCAGGACGGTGACCGAACCGGTACCGGGGCGGACCATGCCCAGGACCATCCGCATCAGCGTGGTCTTCCCGGCGCCGTTGAGCCCCAGCAGCGCGTAGATCTCCCCCGCCCGCACCTCGAGGTCGACCCCCTGCACGGCCGGTACGGGACCGTAGTGCTTCGACAGGCCCCGCAGCCGGAGCGCCGGAGCCGTCATGGCAGCCTCCCGTGCTCGTCCTGCCAGGATCCTAGCGCGCCCGGGGCGAGCCGGTGAGGGCCCGCGACGACCGGCACCCCGCCCGGCCCGGGGCCCGGGCGGGACGGGGTGCCGACCGGCGGCGGGGCCGGGGACTCAGCCGAGCAGGGTCGGCTTCATCTTCTGCAGCCGGCCGAGCAGGCCGTTGACGAAGCGCGGGGAGTCGTCCCCGCCGAGGTCCTTGGCCAGGCTCACGGACTCGGCCACGGCGACGCCGTCGGGGACGTCGTCGTTGAACAGCAGCTCCCAGGCCCCCACGCGCAGGACGTTGCGGTCCACGGCGGGCATCCGCTCCAGCGTCCAGCCCTGGGAGTAGGTCTCGAGGTACTCGTCGAGCTCGCCGCGGCGCATGGTCACCCCGAGCACCAGCTCCTCGGCGTACGGGGAGACGAGTGCGTCGCTGTGCAGCCGGCGCCGCTCCATGACCTCACGTGCGTCCTCGCCGCGCTGCTCGGCCTCGAAGAGGATCTCCACGGCGCGGCGGCGCGCCTTGCCCCGGGCGCTCACTCGTTGACGCGGCCCAGGTAGTCACCCGTGCGGGTGTCGACCTTGACCTTCGTGCCCTGCTCGAGGAACAGGGGCACCTGGATCTGGTAGCCGGTCTCCACGGTGGCGGGCTTGGTGCCGCCGGTGGAGCGGTCGCCCTGCAGGCCCGGCTCGGTGTAGGTGATCTCCAGCACCACGGACGCGGGCAGCTCGATGTACAGCGGGGCGCCCTCGTGCATGGCGATCGTCGCGTTGAGGTTCTCGAGCATGAAGTTGGCGGCGTCGCCGACGACCTCACCGGGGACGGTGATCTGGTCGTAGGTCTTGTTGTCCATGAAGACGTAGTCGGCGCCGTCCTGGTACAGGTACTGGTACTCGCTGCGGTCCACGGTGGCGGTCTCGATCTTGGCGCCGGCGTTGAAGGTCTTGTCGACCACCTTGCCCGAGGTGATGTTGCGCATCTTCGTGCGCACGAACGCCCCGCCCTTGCCCGGCTTGACGTGCTGGAACTCGATGACGTTCCACAGGTTGCCCTCGAGCTTGAGCACGGTGCCGTTCTTGATGTCGTTGGTGGTAGCCACAGGTTCTCTCTCTGGTCGGTCCGCGTCGGTCGGTCCGCGTCGGTCGGTGCGCGTCGTTCTGTCTGCGCCGTTGGGTCGGCGCCGGTCGGTCTTCGTGGTGCTGTCCGCCCGGGCCGTCCGCGCGGGTGGGTCCGCGCCGCTCCGCCGGCGCGGGCGGCAGGTCGGTGGGCCCGGGGGCGTCGCCCCGGACCGCCGACCAGTCTAGCCGGGCGCGCCCTCGGCGATCTCCTGGTAGGTCGCGAAGAGGATCGCCTGGTCCGGGACCTCGAGGATCCGCGGCCGGGCCACGGCGTCCAGCACCACGAACCGGAGCAGGCTGCCCCGGGTCTTCTTGTCCCGCTTCATGACCTCCAGCAGCCGCGGCCACTGGTCCCACCGGTAGGTGGTGGGCAGGCCCAGGGCGGCCAGGACGCTGCGGTGGCGCTCGACGACGTCGTCGGCGAGGGTGCCGGCGGTCCGGGCGAGCTCGGCGGCGAAGACCATGCCGACCGCCACGGCGGCGCCGTGGCGCCACTGGTAGCGCTCGTTGTGCTCGATGGCGTGGCCGAGGGTGTGCCCGTAGTTGAGCATCTCGCGTCGTCCGGCCTCGCGCAGGTCCCCGGAGACGACCTCCGCCTTGACCCGGATCGCGCGCTCCACGAGCTCGCGGACCACCGCGGACTGCCCGTCGCGCACCGCCTCCGGGTTCGCCTCGATCAGCTCCAGGATCCGCTCGTCGGCGATGAAGCCGCACTTGACCACCTCGGCCATGCCGGTGAGCAGCTCGTTCTCCGGCAGCGTCCGGAGCGTGTCGAGGTCGCACAGCACGGCCGCGGGCGGGTGGAAGGCCCCCACGAGGTTCTTGCCCTCGGCGGTGTTGATGCCGGTCTTGCCCCCGACGGCGGCGTCGACCATGCCCAGCAGGGTCGTGGGCACGTGCACCACGCGCACGCCGCGCAGCCAGGTGGCGGCCACGAAGCCGGCGAGGTCGGAGACCGCTCCCCCGCCCACGGAGACGATCGCGTCGGAGCGGGTGAAGTCGTTCTGCCCCAGTACCTGCCAGCAGAAGGACGCCACCTGGATGTGCTTGCCCTCCTCGGCGTCGGGGATCTCGGCGGTGAAGGCCTGGTAGCCCTGGGCGCGCAGCTCCTCCATCACCACGTCGCCGGTGCTGCGCAGCGCCCGCGGGTGGATGACCAGCACCCGCTGGACGCGGTCCCCCAGCACCCGGGGGACCTGTCCGAGCAGGCCGTGGCCCACGAGGACGTCGTAGTCGTCGGCCGGGCCGGTGCCGGTGACGGGAATGGTGGTGACGGTGCCGGGAGCGGGCTCGCTCATGCCTGGGCCTCCTGGTCGGTCGCGGGTCGGTCGGTCGCGGGCCGGTCGCCCGCGGGGGCGCCCCGGTCGGTGCGCTGGGCGCGCAGCCGGACGAGGGCCTCCTCGAGGTCGGCGCCGATCTCGGCGACGGGGCGGTTGCGGGTCCCGTCGAGCCGGATGTCGGCCAGCTCCTCGTAGCAGGCCCGCCGGGACTCGTAGAGCTCCTGCCAGCGCCGCTCCGGGTCGGGCCGGAGCATGGGCCGGGTGCGGTTGCCGCTGATCCGGGGCAGCACCGTCTCGGCGTCGACCTCGAGGTAGGCGACGAGCTCGTGGCGCAGCATCTCCCGCACCGACGGGGTCATGGGGGCGCCGCCGCCCACGGAGAAGATCGCGTTGGCGTGGTCGGGGTCGCGCAGCACCTCGGCCACGGTGTCCGCCTCGAGGTCGCGGAAGTACTTCTCGCCGTGCTCGCTGAAGATCGTCGAGATCACCCCGTGGCGGGAGACGATCAGCTGGTCCGCGTCCACGAAGTCGTAGCCGTAGAACTTGGACATGTGCAGGGCCAGGAAGGACTTGCCGGCGGCCATCGGCCCGATCAGGACCACGGGCCGCTGGGGCACGGGGGCGACGTCGACCGGGGCGGGGAACTGCGCGTTCACGCGCGGCCTCCCTCGGCGCCCGCAGCAGGCTCGGCGGGGGTCTCGGCGGGGGTCTCCGCCGGGGCCACCAGGGGGTCGCCCATGTGGTCCCCGGCGGTCGCGGCCACGTCGTCGTCGAGGACGCCGAGCTCCCCCGCGGAGGCGAGGGACGCCGGGATCGCCGCGAGGTAGGCGTCCTGGTTGCGGACCAGCTCGGCGACGGAGTCCCCGCCGAACTTCTCCGTCACGGCGTCGGCGAGGACGAGAGCGACCATCGCCTCGGCCACGACCCCGGCGGCGGGCACGGCACAGACGTCGGAGCGCTGGTGGTGGGCGCGGGCCGCCTCGCCGGTGGCGACGTCGACGGTGCGCAGGGCCTTGGGGACGGTGGCGATGGGCTTCATGGCCGCCCGCACCCGCAGCACGTCGCCGATCGACATGCCGCCCTCGATCCCGCCCGCCCGATTGCTCACCCGGCGCACGAGGCCGTCGTCGCCGCGGGCGATCTCGTCGTGGGCCGCGGAGCCGGGCCGCGCGGCGGTCAGGAAGCCGTCCCCGACCTCCACGCCTTTGATGGCCTGGATGCCCATGAGCGCCCCGGCCAGGCGCGAGTCCAGCCGGCGGTCCCAGTGCACGTAGGAGCCCAGTCCCGGCGGCAGGCCGTAGGCGAGGACCTCCACGACCCCGCCGAGGGTCTCGCCCTGCTTGTGCGCGGCGTCCACGGCGGCCACCATCGCCTCCGCGGTGGCGGAGTCGTGGCAGCGCAGCGGATCGGCGTCCAGGGCGGGCACGTCCGCGGGCAGCGGGCGGGGGGCGTCCACCGGGGCGCTCACCGCACCGACCGCGGTCGTGTGGGAGACGAGGCGCACCCCGAGGGCCTCGAGCAGCTTCGCGGCCACCGCACCGAGGGCCACCCGGGTGGCGGTCTCGCGGGCGCTGGCCCGCTCCAGGACGGGGCGGGCCTCGTCGAAGCCGTACTTCTGCATCCCGGTGAGGTCGGCATGACCGGGACGGGGCCGGGTCAGGGGGGCGTTGCGGGCCCGCCCGTCCAGCACCTCCGGGTCCACCGGGTCGGCCGACATGACCTCGCGCCACTTGGGCCACTCGGTGTTGGCGATCTCGATCGCCACCGGTCCGCCCTGGGTCACGCCGTGGCGCACCCCGGCCAGCAGGCGCACCTCGTCCTGCTCGAACTTCATCCGGGCCCCGCGCCCGTAGCCGAGCCGGCGCCGGGCCAGGGCGTCGCGGATGTCCTGGCTGGTCAGGGGCACCCCTGCCGGCACACCCTCGATGATCCCGACGAGCGCCTCGCCGTGGGACTCGCCGGCCGTGAGCCAACGCAACATAGCAACTCTTTTCCGTTCGTGGTCTCAGCGGCGGACGGCGCCCGGGGGGCGCGCCCTGCCGCCAGGGGTCAGGAGGTCGGCGGGGGCGGGACGTCGCGGACGGGCCGGCCCACCGCCGTGCACAGCGCCGCGACCACGTCCTGCTCGCGGGGCAGGGGTGTGCCCGGGCCGCGACCGGTGAACAGGCGGATCTGGTCCACCGCCTGGAAGATCAGCATATCGATCCCCGGGGCCACCGCTCCCCCGGCCTGCGCCCAGGTCCGTGCGATCGCCGACGGCCACGGGTCGTAGGCGGCGTCCAGGAGGACGCCCGTGGTGACCGGGGACAGCCGGGCCGCGTCCCGGGCGAGCTCGTCCGCCCCGTGCGGGGGCAGGGTGCAGACGACGACGTCGTAGCCGGGCAGGGCGGCGGGAGCCTCGTCCCACGCCCGCAGCCGCACCGGCAGCCCGAGCCGGCGCCGGCCTCCACCGCGCGGCCGGCCCGGGCGGCGGAGCGCACGAGACGCGACGGCGCCACCACGGCGCACC
>NZ_MKJW01000102.1:0-32116 GCF_001942375.1 Kocuria sp. CNJ-770 | reverse complement strand
TACGGTACGTCCACCGCCAGGCCCGGGGCTTCTTCCGCGCCACGAGGTCCTCGGGGCCGGGGGCCGCCTAGGAGTTCGGCGCCTTGACCGTGTAGATGGCGCCGGTCGTCACGTCCTCCTCCAGCGCCTCGAGCGTGCGCCCGCGGGTCTCCGGGACCTGGGTGTAGACGAAGAGCAGCGCCAGCGCGCCGACCCCGGCGAAGAGGAAGAACGTCCCCGTGATCCCCACCGCGGCGACCAGGGAGGGGAAGTAGAGGGACAGGACGCCGTTGGCGACCCACAGCATGAAGACGGACACGCCGATCCCCACGCCGCGCATGTGCAGCGGGAACACCTCGGAGAGGTAGACCCACACGGCGACGTTGAGGAAGGTCTGCATGGAGCCGACGAAGGCCACCACCAGGGCCAGGATCACGAAGGGCCGCAGCGGGTTGCCCTCCTCCAGCAGCATCGAGGAGGCGCCGATCAGCAGGTGGCAGACGGTGGTGAGCGTCAGGCCGATCATGAAGGTCTTGCGCCGGTCGAGCCGGTCCATGAGGTACAGGGCGATGAAGCCGCCGACCACGGCGATCACGCCGGGGGCGATGTTGGCGATCAGGGCCGCGTTGGCGCTGAAGCCCGACTCGATCAGCACGATCTGCCCGTAGTACATGATCGAGTTGATCCCGGTGAGCTGCTGGGCGATGCCCAGGCCGATGCCGACGAGCAGGATGCGGATCAGGTTCTTGTTGGACAGGATCGCGCCCAGGCCGATCTGGTGCTCGGCGCGCTCCTCCTCCGCCACGTGCTCGACCTCGCCGAGCTCGGCGATCGCCCGCTCCTCGGAGCGCACCGTCTTGAGCACCTCGAGGGCCTCACGGTGGCGGCCCTTCTCCACGAGCCACCGCGGGGACTCCGGCATCCGGAGCATCCCGATGAACAGGGCCACGGCCGGCAGCGCGGAGATCGCGAACATGACGCGCCACACGCTCGGGGACTCGCTGAAGACGTTGCCGATGATCGCGTTGATCACGAACGCCGAGAGCTGGCCGATCACGATGGCCACCTCGTTGCGGCCCGCGATCGAGCCGCGGATCTCGTAGGGGGCCAGTTCCGCGAGGAAGACGGGCACCACGGCGGAGGCCCCGCCCACGGCGAGCCCGAGGCAGATGCGCCCGGCGACCAGCACCTCGTAGCCGGGCGTGAACACCACGATCATCGTCCCGACGAAGAACAGGACGGAGAGCAGGAGGATGGTCCGCCGGCGCCCCCAGGCGTCGGAGATGCGACCTCCGGAGAGCGCGCCGACGGCGGCGGCGAAGACGAGCGAGCTGGTGACCACGCCCTCCGTGAACGGCGTCAGACCGAGCTCCTCCGACATAGGACGCAGCGCACCGTTGATCACGCCGGTGTCGTAGCCGAAGAGCAGACCGCCGAAGCAGGCCACGATGGAGATGAGGCCGAGGCGCTTGCGATGTGGTCCGGAGGTCAGCGGAGGCAGCGCAGCCGCTGTCTCGCGTGGTGACGATGTGGCCATCGAAGGTTCCTTTGTTCGTGCGCAACCGGTGCGCTCTGCACAGTGTGATGATCTCGCCGGGTCGGCGCGTCCCTCACGGAGTGACGCACGTCTCACTGGTTCGGATGTCCTTATGTTAGGACATATGGCGCGGCCAGGAAACCCCTCCAGGAAATTCCTGTGATCGGCGCAACATGTCGCGGTCGCCCCGGTGACGTCCTGAGCGCCGGGCGCGCCGGTCGCGCCGGCGGCCCCGGACCTCGGCCGCACGCCCTTCGGGGGCGGGGTGACGGGCCCGGCCGGCACCGGCGGTGCCGCGGCGGAGGTGTCTAGACGAACAGGAGCACCACGACCGCCGCGGGGCCCGTCCAGCGCAGCGACCGGCCGGTGAGGTTGTGCACCATCCCCAGCAGCGTGCAGCAGATCAGCGCCGTGGCCGCGGAGGTCCAACCGCCCAGGACCAGGCCGGGCAGGGCGAGCAGGATCCCCAGGATCAGCCCGCCCACCGGAGCCGCCTGCGTCCAGCGACCGGGGCGGCGCAGCTCCACCGCCCGCTGCACGCACGTCAGCACGAGGGCCAGCAGCAGGGACCGGCCCACGTGGTAGGCCGCGAAGCCGACCATGCCCAGCCAGGCGCCCCCGCCGTAGTCGGCGTAGAGGTCGAGGTAGAGCTGGACCGGCTGGAGCCGCCACTGGCCCACGAGGAAGACGGGCAGGATCACCCCGAGCAGGACCGCGAGCACGAACAGCACGAGTGCGGTGGTGGTCCGCCGGTGGTCGAGCGCGGGGGAGTAGGTGGGGGGCTGCGGGGTGACGGGGTCCGCCGCCCGGTGGCGCAGCCACGCCACGAGCCCGCGCTGGATCCCGAGCCAGGCCGCGCCCAGGCACAGCCAGGCGAAGACCTGCCAGCCCAGGGGATACACGTCGGGGATCTCCCCGGTGACCGTGAGCACCGTGCCGTCGACCACGGCCTCCAGGCCGAGGGCCACGAAGGCGAAGGTCGCGATGGAGACGAGGAAGCCGGGGTCGGCGGGGGCGAACGCCCGGTTCTCGGGGGTGTCGACGGAGCTCATGGGGCCAGTCAATCAAGAAACGCCCGGGAACTCGTGCGCGGGCCCGGTTGTGGCCGCCGATTCAGCATGGACTACAGTCTCGTACAGGGAGTGCCCCGGCACGTCCCGCGCCCGGGAACGGCTCCGCGGAACGGTCCGGACGCATGCCTCAGGTCTCGGCCCGGGGATGCGCGGCGCTCCGTTCACCATCAGGTCGGAGGACGACCCGCCTACTGCCCGGGCCGTCGCCGATCCACGACTTCGACGAAGAAGGGCATTCACCCGTGGACCTGTTCGAATACCAGGCACGCGACCTGTTCGAGAAGCACGGCGTCCCCGTGCTCCAGGGCATCGTCGCGACCACCCCGGAAGAAGCAAAGGCCGCCGCCGAGAAGATCGGCGGCGTCACCGTCGTGAAGGCCCAGGTCAAGGTCGGAGGGCGCGGCAAGGCCGGTGGCGTGAAGGTCGCCAAGACCGCCGACGAGGCCTACGAGTACGCCCAGCAGATCCTCGGCATGGACATCAAGGGCCACACGGTCCACCGCGTGATGATCGCCCAGGGCGCCGACATCGCCGAGGAGTACTACTTCTCGATCCTGCTGGACCGCGCCAACCGCTCCTACCTGGCCATGTGCTCCGTCGAGGGCGGCGTGGAGATCGAGCAGCTCGCCGTGGAGCGGCCCGAGGCCCTCGCCCGCGTCGAGGTCGTCCCCACCGAGGGGATCACCGAGGACAAGGCCCGCGAGATCGTGGCGCAGGCGAAGTTCGACGAGGAGACCGCCGCCGGGGTCGTGCCGGTCCTGGTCAAGCTGTGGGACGTCTTCAAGAAGGAGGACGCCACCCTGGTGGAGGTCAACCCGCTGGTCAAGACCGGCGACGGGAAGATCATCGCCCTCGACGGCAAGGTCACCCTCGACGAGAACGCCGAGTTCCGTCAGGCCGACCACGCCGAGCTCGTCGACAAGTCCAGCGCCGACCCCCTCGAGGAGAAGGCCAAGGAGCACGACCTGAACTACGTCAAGCTCGACGGCGAGGTCGGCATCATCGGCAACGGCGCGGGCCTGGTCATGTCCACCCTGGACGTCGTCGCCTACGCGGGGGAGAAGCACGGCAACGTCAAGCCGGCCAACTTCCTGGACATCGGCGGCGGTGCCTCGGCCGAGGTCATGGCCGCGGGCCTGGACGTCATCCTCAACGACCCGCAGGTCAAGTCCGTGTTCGTCAACGTCTTCGGCGGGATCACCGCCTGCGACGCCGTGGCCAACGGCATCGTGAAGGCCCTGGAGATCCTCGGCGACGAGGAGGACAAGCCGCTCGTGGTCCGCCTGGACGGCAACAACGTCGAGGAGGGCCGGCGCATCCTCGCCGCCGCCAACCACCCGCTGGTGACCCTCGCCGAGACGATGGACGAGGGTGCGGACAAGGCCGCCGAGCTCGCCCACGCCGCCAACTGATCCGCCGACCGGACGAACACTTCTAAGGAACGAACAGCAATGTCTATCTTTTTGAACAAGGACTCCAAGGTCATCGTTCAGGGCATCACCGGCGGCGAGGGCACCAAGCACACCGGCCGGATGCTCGCCGCGGGGACCCAGGTCATGGGCGGGGTCAACGCCCGCAAGGCCGGCACCACCGTGGCCCACCGGGACCAGGACGGCAACGACGTCGAGCTGCCGGTCTTCGGCACCGTCGCCGAGGCCGTCGAGAAGACCGGCGCGGACGTGTCGATCGTCTTCGTGCCGCCGGCCTTCACCAAGGACGCCGTGATCGAGGCCATCGACGCCGAGGTCCCGCTCGTCGTGGTCATCACCGAGGGCATCCCGGTGCAGGACTCCGCGGAGTTCTGGGCCTACGCGAAGTCGAAGACCGATGCGGACGGCCGGCAGACCACCCGGATCATCGGCCCGAACTGCCCCGGCATCATCACCCCGGGCGAGTCGCTGGTGGGGATCACCCCGGCGAACATCACCGGCAAGGGCAAGATCGGCCTGGTCTCCAAGTCCGGGACCCTGACCTACCAGATGATGTACGAGCTGCGGGACATCGGGTTCACCACCGCCATCGGCATCGGCGGCGACCCGGTCATCGGGACCACCCACATCGACGCCCTCGAGGCGTTCGAGGCGGATCCCGAGACCGAGGCCATCGTGATGATCGGCGAGATCGGCGGCGACGCCGAGGAGCGTGCCGCGGACTTCATCAAGGCCAACGTCACGAAGCCGGTCGTGGGCTACGTCGCGGGCTTCACGGCCCCCGAGGGCAAGACCATGGGGCACGCCGGCGCGATCGTCTCGGGCTCCTCGGGCACCGCCCAGGCCAAGAAGGAGGCGCTCGAGGCCGCCGGCGTGAAGGTCGGCAAGACGCCGTCCGAGACCGCCCAGCTGATGCGGGAGATCTTCGAGGGCAAGTGACCCGGCGGGCCCCGGCCCGTCGACCGGCACACGGGAAGGCCCGTCCACGGTGTTTCGTGGACGGGGCCTTCCCGTGTGCCGGCTCGTGCGGCTCAGAGCTCTCCGGTGAGGAACTGGGCGACGCCCCGGCCGAAGGACCAGTCCTCGCGGGTGTTCTCGGTGACGGAGACGATCAGGTCCTGCGGGTCCAGGCCGGTCCGCTGCTCGAGCCGGTCGGCCAGGGCCCGGTACATGGCCTGCTTCTGGGCCTCGCTGCGGCCCTGCTGGACGACCTGGACCACGACGAGGTCGTCGGTGCGGCTCAGGCCCAGGCCCGTGTCCTCGGCGATGATCTGTCCGGGCCGGTGCTCGGTGATGATCTGGTAGCGGTCCCGGGGCGGGGCGGCGAAGGTGTCGAGCATGACGCCCTGGACGACGTCCGCCAGGGCGCGGAGCTGCTCGGGGGTACGGCGGTTCTCGGTGACGTCGATGCGCACGAGGGGCACGGCGGGGCCTTTCGGTCGAATGGTGCGGAAGGGGTCACGGGCAGGGCGGTCCAGGCCGGGCGGTCCAGGCCGGGCCTGGGCCGGGCGGAGCGGCGGTCGGGTCGTGGCGCCGCTCGGGGCGGTGTCGGCCCGGCCCCGGGACGCCGTGGATCCGGCTCCGTGCGGTCGGAGCTCCTCCACGATCACCCGTGCCGCCCACTATGTCAAGACATATTTACATAATTGCCGGCGGGCGGTGCCGGCCGGCGTCCGTCCCGCTCCGGGCGCGCCACTGCGGGGCTCGGAGGTGCTGGTGGCCTCCCGTGCCCGGCGGGTGCGGGCCGCATAAGACGGTATGTCTTTACAAACTGACCTGGGTCGGTATTCTGGTTGTGATCCCGACCACTGATCGCCCCGTCGCCCGGACGACGGACCGTGGCGGTGACCAGGTACCAGAACCAGGAAGCAGGTCATCATGGCGCAGCAGAACGCGACCACCGCGACCGCCGGCGCGGCGGCACAGCAGCAGAACCCCGTGCTCATCGGCACGGCCCCGGACTCGTGGGGCGTGTGGTTCCCCGACGACCCGCAGCAGACCCCCTGGGAGCGGTTCCTCGACGAGGTGGCCGAGGCAGGGTACTCCTGGATCGAGCTGGGGCCCTACGGCTACCTGCCCACCGATCCCGCCCGGCTCGCCGACGAGCTCGCCCAGCGGAACCTCAAGGTCTCGGCGGGCACCGTCTTCACCGCCTTCCACCGCGGGGCAGACCAGTGGCAGGAGGCCTGGGAGCCCGCCCGGAAGGTCGCCGAGCTGACGGCCGCCATGGGCGGCGAGCACATCGTGGTCATCCCCGCCATGTGGCGCGACGACGTGACGGGCGACGCGCTCGAGAACGAGCACCTGAGCACGGAGCAGTGGAACGCCCTGTGCGCGGGCCACGACCGGCTCGGGAAGGTGCTGCGCGAGGAATTCGGCCTCCAGCAGCAGTTCCACTCCCACGCGGACTCCCACGTCTGCGGCCAGCCCGACATCGAGACGTTCCTGCAGCGCACCGATCCCGAGCTCGTGACCCTGTGCCTGGACACCGGTCACGCCGAGTACGGCGGGGCGTCCTCGGTGGACCTGATCCGCAAGTACCCCGAGCGGATCGGCTACCTGCACCTGAAGCAGATCGACCCCGTGGTCCTCGAGCGCGTGCGCCGGGAGAACATGACCTGGGCCGCCGCCAACCTCGCCGGCGTCATGGTGGAGCCCCCCGTCGGCCTGCCGGACCTCGCCGCGGTGATCGCGGAGGTCGAGAAGCTCGACCGGCCGATCTTCGGCATCGTCGAGCAGGACATGTACCCCGTCTCCTCCTTCGACGTCCCGCTGCCCATCGCCACCCGCACCCGCTCCTACCTGCTGGGCTGCGGCTCCCGCACGAGCGTCCGCTGACCCGCCCCGGCACCACCGACCTGGAGAACCGTCCATGAAGATCGCTCTCGACCCCACCCCGTTCCACCACTCCCACTCCCTGCTCGAGTTCCCCGCGCTCGCGGCCGAGCTCGGCTACGAGTACCTGCAGCTGACCCCGCACGCGGACTTCCTGCCCTTCTTCAACCACCCCAAGGCCGACGACCAGCTCGTGGCGGACCTGCGCCGGGCCTGCCGCGACGCCGGCGTGCAGATCGCCTCGGTGCTGCCGGTGCTGCGCTGGTCCTCCCCGGACCCCGACGCCCGGGAGGCCGCGGTGCGCTACTGGAAGCGCGCCATCCGGATGACCGTGGACCTCGGCGTGACCCAGATGAACACCGAGTTCCAGGGCCGGCCCGAGCTGGCCGAGGAGTCCGAGCGGGCGTTCTACCGCTCCGTGGAGGAGCTGCTCCCGCTGATCGAGCGGGAGGGCGTGCACATCGCGATCGACCCGCACCCCGACGACTTCGTCGAGCAGGGTCTCGCCGCGTGGCGCGTCATCCGCGGCGTGAACTCCCCGCACCTCGGCTTCGCCTACGTGGCCCCGCACACCTTCCACATGGAGGACGCCCCCCTCGAGATCATGGCCGCCGTAGGGGACCGGCTGCGCGTGGTGCACGTCGCCGACACCATGGACCACCACCGCTCGCACGGGCTGCGCTACATCACCAACCCGCCGGGCGCCCCGGCCCGGGTGCACCAGCACCTGAAGATCGGGGACGGCGACGTCGACTGGGACGAGTTCTTCGGCGGGCTCGCGGCCAACGGCTTCCTCGACCGCGAGGACACCGTGATGGTCTCCTCGGTCTTCGCCGAGAACGAGAACGCCGTGGAGGTCTCCCGGTACCAGCTGGAACAGATGCGCGAGCGCGCCGCCGCGGCGCAGAAGGTGGAGGTGAAGGCGTGAGCTACGACGTCGTGACCCTGGGACGCATCAGCGTCGACATCTACCCCGACGACGTCGGGGTCGGCCTCGAGGACGTGACCACGTTCCGCAAGTACCTCGGCGGCTCCCCGTCCAACGTGGCCGTGGCCGCGGCCCGCCACGGCGAGTCCGCCGCGGTGATCACCCGCACCGGCGACGACCCGTTCGGCACCTACCTGCACCGCGAACTCGTCCGCTACGGCGTGGACGACCGGTTCGTCACGGCCGTGCCGGGGCTGCAGACCCCCGCCACGTTCTGCGCGATCCGCCCGCCGGAGGACTTCCCGCTGTACTTCTACGGCCGGTTCCCCACGGCCCCGGACCTGCAGATCCGCCCCGAGGAGATCGACGCCGAGGCCGTGCGCGAGGCGCGCATCCTGTGGTCCACGGTCACCGGGCTGTGCCAGGAGCCGTCCCGCTCCGCCCACCTCGCCGCGCACGAGGCCCGCCCCCGGGAACAGCTGCGCGCGGACCAGCACACGATCCTGGACCTCGACTACCGCCCGATGTTCTGGAGCACCGAGGAGGAGGCCCGGGCCCAGGTGCACGAGCTGCTGCAGCACGTGAGCATCGCCATCGGCAACGACAAGGAGTGCGCGGTGGCCGTCGGGGAGGGGACCCCCGACGAGCAGGCCGACCGGCTGCTCGCGGCCGGCGTGCGCATCGCCGTGGTCAAGCTCGGCCCGGAGGGCGTGATGGCCAAGACCCGCGACGAGCGCGTGGTCTCCGCGCCCGTCCCGGTCGAGACCGTCAACGGCCTCGGCGCCGGGGACTCCTTCGGCGGCGCCTTCTGCCACGGCATCAACCAGGGCTGGCCGCTCGAGCAGGTGCTCGACTACGCCAACGCCTCCGGTGCCATCGTCGCGTCGAGGATCTCCTGCTCGGACGCCATGCCCACCCCCGACGAGGTATTCCAGCTGCTGCGCGAGCGCGGCCGCGCCGTTCCCGAAGGAGCCACCCGATGACGACCACGTCCCCCGCCGAGCTCGACACGGCCGATCCGCGCCGCTACGAGCACCTGTCCCGGATCCGGCTCGAGGACCCCCGGGCCGTCCAGCGCGCCGCCGACTCCCGGCGCCGCCACCCCGGCCCCGTGCACGGGCGGCAGAACTTCGTGGTCGCCGCCGACCACGCCGCCCGCGGCGCCCTCAGGGTGCGCGGGGAGCACGACGCCATGGCCGACCGGCGCAGCCTGCTCGACCGGCTGCAGATCGCCCTGGCCAACCCCCAGGTGGACGGCGTCCTCGCCTCCCCGGACGTGCTCGACGACCTGCTGCTGCTCGGGGCGCTCGACGGCAAGCTGGTCTTCGGCTCCATGAACCGCGGAGGCCTGCCCGGTCTGGTCAACGAGATCGACGACCGCTTCACCGGGCACACCGCGGAGGCGCTGGACAAGATCGGCGCCGACGGCGGGAAGATGCTCACCCGCATCTGCTTCGAGGACCCGCACACCACCTCGGTGCTGGAGAACACCGCCCGGGCGGTGGACTCCCTCGCGGCGCTGGGGCTGATCGCCATGGTCGAGCCGTTCATCTCCCGGGCCACCGGCACCGGGATCGTCAACGACCTCTCCGCCGACGCCGTGATCCAGTCCGTGGCCATCGCCCAGGGACTCGGCGGCACGTCGTCGCACACGTGGATGAAGCTGCCCGTGGTGGAGGAGATGGAGCGGGTCATGGCGGCCACCACGCTGCCCACCGTCCTGCTGGGCGGGGACCCGAGCGGCCGGCCGGACGAGGTCTTCGCGACCTGGGGGGCCGCGCTGGCGCTGCCCGGCGTCCAGGGCCTCACCGTCGGGCGCACCCTGCTGTACCCGGAGGACGGCGACGTCGCCGGGGCCGTCGCCACCGCAGCCTCCCTGCTGAAGGGCCACCCCGTCGAGGAAGGAGCCGCCCGATGAGCACCCGCACCCTCTCCGTGTCCCAGGCGCTCGTCGCGTTCCTGGCCAACCAGTGGACCGTGGACCGGATCGGCGCCGAGGAGCACCGGCAGCGCACGATCCCGGGCATGTTCGGCATCTTCGGGCACGGCAACGTGGCCGGCGTGGGCCAGGCGCTCAAGCAGTTCCAGGCCGAGGACCCCACGGTCATGCCCTACTACCAGGGCCGCAACGAGCAGGCCCAGGTGCACCAGGCCGTCGGCTACGCCCGGCACACCCGCCGCCGGGCCACCTTCGCGGTGTCCACCTCGATCGGCCCCGGGGCCACGAACATGGTCACGGGTGCCGCGCTGGCCACCACCAACCGGCTGCCGGCGCTGCTGTTCCCCTCGGACCAGTTCGCCACCCGCACCCCGGACCCGGTGCTGCAGCAGCTGGAGCGCCCCGACGCGGGCGACATCACGGTCAACGACGTGTTCCGCCCGGTCTCCCGCTTCTTCGACCGCGTGGTGCGGCCCGAGCAGCTCTTCTCGGCGCTGCTGTCCGGCATGCGCGTGCTCACGGACCCGGCCGAGACCGGGGCGGTGACGATCGCGCTGCCGCAGGACGTGCAGGCGGAGGCTCTCGAGGTGCCCGAGGAGTTCCTCGCCCCGCGCGAGTGGCGAATCCGCCGCCCCGCCCCGGAGGAGGAGGACGTCCGCGCGGCCGTCGCGGCGATCCGCGCCGCCGAGCGGCCGGTCGTCATCGCCGGCGGCGGCGTGCACTACGCCTTCGCCACCGAGGCGCTGCGGGAGTTCGCCGAGGCCACCGGCATCCCCGTCGCCTACACCCAGGCCGGCGTGGGGGTCATGGACTGGGACCACCCGCTGTGCCTGGGCGCCGTGGGCTCGACCGGCTCCACCGCCTCCAACGCGGTGGTCGCCGATGCCGACCTCGTGATCGGCATCGGTACCCGCTACGAGGACTTCACCACGGCCTCCCGCACCGCCTTCCAGCACCCGGACGTGCGCTTCGTCAACGTCAACGTCGCGGCGTTCGACGCCTACAAGCAGGGCAGCTCCGTCCCGATCGTCGCCGACGCCCGCAAGACCCTCGTCGAGCTGACCAAGGCGCTCGGCGGGTACCGGGTCGGCGGGGACCTGGCGGCGACCGTCGAGGCCGAGAAGCAGCGCTGGGACACCACCGTGGACGCCGCCTTCGGCGAGCGGCACCTGCCGCTGCCCAGCCAGAACGAGATCATCGGGGCCGTCAACGAGGCCATGGACGACCGCGACGTCGTCGTGTGCGCCGCCGGCTCGCTGCCCGGGGACCTGCACAAGATGTGGCGGGTCAAGGACCCGTACGGCTACCACGTGGAGTACGCGTTCTCGTGCATGGGCTACGAGATCGCCGGCGGACTCGGCGTGAAGCGGGCCGCGGTCGCCGAGGCCGAGCAGGCCGGCGCCCCGGAGGACGCCCGCGACGTCGTCGTCATGGTCGGCGACGGCTCGTACCTGATGATGCACACCGAGCTCGTCACGGCCGTGGCCGAGGGACTCAAGCTCGTGGTCGTGCTGATCCAGAACCACGGCTACGCCTCGATCGGCGCGCTGTCCGAACAGCTGGGGTCCCAGCGCTTCGGCACGAAGTACCGCTACCTCGACGGGGAGCGGCACAGCTTCGACGACGGCTCCACGCTGCCGATCGACCTCGCCACCAATGCGGAGTCCCTCGGTGTGCGCGTGCTGCGCGTCGAGTCCGGCGAGGGTGTCATCGACCGGCTGAAGGAAGCCGTGGCGCAGGCGAAGGCCGTGCCCGAGGGCTCCGGCCCCGTGCTCGTGCACGTGGAGTCGGACCCGCTGATCGACGCGCCCAGCTCCGAGTCCTGGTGGGACGTGCCCGTCACGGGCACCGCCACCCTGGACTCCACGAACGAGGCCTACGAGGTCTACCAGCAGCACAAGGCCCGGCAGCGTCCGCTGCTCGGGAACTGAAGGAGGAACCCATGACGCAGCAGACCCAGCAGCAGATCAAGCACGTCGAGCACTTCATCAACGGGGAGCGCACCGCCGGCACCGGGGACCGCACCCAGGAGATCTACAACCCCGCCACCGGTGAGGTGTCCGGCATCCTGCACCTGACCACGGACGAGGACCTCCAGGCCACGGTGGCCGCAGCCCGGAAGGCCGCCGACACGTGGGGCGACGTGTCCCTGGCCAAGCGCACCGCGGTGCTGTTCAAGTTCCGCGAGCTGGTGGCGGCCCACACCGACGAGCTGGCCGCGCTGATCACCGCCGAGCACGGCAAGGTCCTCTCCGACGCCAAGGGCGAGGTGGGCCGCGGCCTCGAGGTCGTCGAGTTCGCCTGCGGGATCGCCGAGCAGCTCAAGGGGGAGTTCTCCGACCAGTTCTCCACCGGCATCGACGTCTACTCCTTCCGCCAGCCCCTGGGCGTGGTCGCCGGCATCACCCCGTTCAACTTCCCCGTCATGGTGCCGCTGTGGATGGCCCCGGTGGCTATCGCCACGGGCAACGCGTTCATCCTCAAGCCCTCCGAGCGGGACCCGTCCCCGTCCCTGCTGATCGCCGAGCTGTGGCAGCGGGCCGGGCTGCCGGACGGCGTCTTCCAGGTGCTGCACGGCGGCAAGGAGGCCGTGGACGGGCTGCTGACCCACCCCGACGTCGACGGCATCTCCTTCGTCGGCTCCACCCCGATCGCGAAGTACGTGCACGAGACCGCCACCAAGCACGGCAAACGGGTGCAGGCCCTGGGCGGGGCGAAGAACCACGCCATCGTCCTGCCCGACGCCGACATGGACTCCGCGGCCGACAACCTCACGGCGGCGGCCTTCGGATCCGCCGGTGAGCGCTGCATGGCCGTCTCGGTCGCGGTGGCCGTGGGCGAGGCCGCGGACCTGCTCGTGGACAAGCTCGCCGAGCGGGCGAAGGACATCACCGTGGGCAACGGCATGGACGCCTCCTCCGACATGGGCCCGGTCATCACCCCGGCCTCCCGCGACCGCGTGCGGCGGATCGTCACCGCCGCCGAGGAGGCCGGCGCGGCCGTGGTCGTGGACGGGCGCGAGCTCATCGTGCAGGACCACGAGAACGGCTTCTTCGTCGGCCCGACCGTCCTCGACAGGGTCCGCCAGGACATGGAGGCCTACGAGGAGGAGATCTTCGGCCCCGTGCTGGTCGTCCTGCGCGTGGACAGCCTCGAGGAGGGCATCGAGATCATCAACGCCAACCCCTACGGCAACGGCACCGCGATCTTCACCTCGTCCGGGGCCTACGCCCGCCAGTTCAAGCGACGGGTGACCGTGGGCATGATCGGGGTCAACGTCCCGATCCCGGTGCCCGTGGCCTGGCACTCCTTCGGCGGCTGGAAGGCCTCCCTGTTCGGCGACCACCACATCTACGGTCCCGACGGCGTGCGCTTCTACACCCGCGGCAAGGCCGTCACCGAGCGCTGGCCCGAGCCGCACCACGCCTCCGGGGCGTCCTTCGCGTTCCCGTCCTCCGGGGACCACTGACCCGCACCCCGCCCCCGCGCCCCCGCCGGTGCCCCACCGGCGGGGGCGCGGTCCCGAACCACCCGTGCCCCACCGGGGCAGATGAAGGAGACCGACCATGAACACCCCGCTGCGCGTCGCCGTCGTCGGCGCAGGACGCATGGGCGCCGACCACATCGAGCGCCTCCACCGACGGATCAACGGCGCCGAGGTCGCCGCCGTCGTCGACATCGACCGGCCCCGCGCCGAGGCCGCCGTGGCCCACATCCCCGGCGCCGCGGCCCACACGGACCTGCAGGAGGTCCTCGACCGGGACGCCGCGGACGCCGTCCTGATCGCGACCCCCGGCTTCCTGCACGAGCAGGTGCTGCTGCCCGTCATCGAGCACGGCCTGCCCATCCTGTGCGAGAAGCCGCTCACCCCCGACGCCGATTCCTCCTGGCGCGTGGTCCAGGCGGAGGTCGCCGCGGGCCGCCGGCTGGTCCAGGTCGGCTTCATGCGCCGCTTCGACGCCGGCTACCTGAGCCTGCGCCGGATGATCGAGGAGAAGACCTACGGCGAGCTGCTGACCCTGCACCACCAGCACCGCAACCCCACCACCCGGCCGGGTTCACCAACGAGATGATCATCAACGACTCTGTGGTCCACGAGTTCGACGCCGTGCGGTTCTTCACCGGCGAGGAGATCACCTCCGTGCAGGTCCGGATCGGACGCTCCACCCGCAACGCGCCGGCGGGCCAGCGGGACCCCCAGCTCGTGCTCCTGGAGACCGAGTCCGGGATCCTCGCCCAGGTGGAGGTCTACGTCAACGCCCAGTTCGGCTACCAGGTCGCCACCCAGGCGTCCTTCGAGACGGGCATCGTCGGCATCGGCGGCGACCAGGAGCCCTACGTCCGCACCGCCGGCACCTGGGGCGGGTCCGTGACCCCCGGTTTCGAGGAGCGCTTCGTCGAGGCCTACGACCGCGAGATCCAGGCCTGGGTCGACGCGGCCGCCCGCGGGGGGATCGGCGGGCCCTCGGCCTGGGACGGCTACGCCACGGCGGCGTGCTGCGAGGCCGGCGTCCGCGCGCAGGCCAGCGGGGAGATCGTCCCCGTGCAGCTCCAGCCGAAGCCGGAGCTCTACGGCGCGGCCCAGATTCCGGCCCGCGCCTGAGGGGCCACGACGGGCCGGCGTCGGGGCGCGGCGGAGCCACGGCTCCACTGCGCCCCGACGCCGGTCCTCGGCGGGACTACCCGGTGCACCCGGGGCACCCCGTCGCCCGCCCGGGCAGGACATGGTGCCCGCTGCTCATGCGAGTGCGGACGGCAGGGCCGCGGACCCGGGACCCTCACCCCGCCCGCCGGGACGCCGCCGCCCGGGGGAGCCGCTCGGCGACGTGCGCGGCGGTCCCCGGCGGGAGCCGCAGCACGCTGAGCAGGGGCACCAGGAGCAGGGCCGCCATGGCGGCGAAGGCGACCCGGTACGGGAACAGGTCGCCGGCCTCGGGCCCGGCAGGGGCCGTGGTCGTGGCCAGCTGCAGGACCAGCGCTCCCACGGCGATCCCCAGACCGGTGGCCAGCTGCGCGCCGGTGGCGGACAGGGTGTTGGCCGAGGAGAGCCGGCCCGGCTCCACGTCGGCGAACTGCAGGGAGTTGTAGGCGGTGAAGCCGATCGAGCGCAGCGCCCCGCTGAGCAGCAGCAGGGCGGTCACGAGCCACAGGGGCGTCGCGGGCGTGAGGAGCAGGAACGCCGCGATGCAGGCGGCACCACCGGCCACGGAGCCGAGGAGGACGGCGCGGAACCCGAACCGGCGCAGCAGCGGCGTGGTGGCCGGCTTGACGCCCACGTTGCCGAGGAAGACCGCGGTGACCAGCAGCCCCGACTCCACGGGCGAGCGGCCGAAGCCGTCCTGGAACAGCAGCGGGAGCAGGAACGGGACCGAGCTGACGACCGCACGGTAGACCAGCCCGCCCGAGTTCGCCGCCCGGTAGCCGGCGATCCGGTAGACCCGCAGGTCCAGCAGGGGGTGCGCGCTGCGCAGCAGCCACCGGACGGCCGCGGCACCGCTGAGCGCGGCCGCGCACAGCAGCCCGGCCCCGGCCGGGGCCCACCGCGGGTCCGCGACGAGCTGCAGCCCGGCCACCAGCCCGAACACGGTGACCGTGGCGCCCAGCAGGCCGGGTGCGTCCAGGGGCCGCCGCTCGGTCTCCACGTCCCGGACGAGCCACAGGGCCGCCAGCAGGGCGGCCGCCCCCACCGGGACGTTGACCAGGAAGATCCAGTGCCAGCTCGCCCAGGAGGTCAGCAGCCCGCCCAGGAGCGGTGCCAGCACGGGGGCGAGCAGCGCCGGCCACGTGATCCAGGCGATCGCCCGCAGCAGGTCCCGCCGGTCCGTGGCCCGCAGCACCACGAGCTGTCCGACCGGGACCATGAGGGCCCCTCCGAGGCCCTGCAGGGCCCGTCCGGCCACGAGGGCCGGCAGGCTGCCGCTGGCCGCGCACAGCACGGAGGCCAGGGTGAAGACGACGATGGACGTGCAGAACACCCGCCGGGCCCCGAAGCGGCCGGCCAGCCACCCGCCCACGGGGATGAAGGTGGCCACCGTGACGAGGTAGACGGTCATCGCGAGGCCGACCTCGGCGCTGCCCACGCCGAGATCGGCCGCGATGCGCGGAGCCGCCGTCACGAGGATCGTGCCGTCGAGGTGTTCCATGAACAGCACCGCCGCCACGAGCAGCGCGAGCCGGCGGCTCCACGGCCGGGCGGGCTCCGGGTCCGCCGGGCCCGTCCGGGGCCGCTCGCCCGGCGGCGGCGCGGACGTGCTCAGCGCCCGAAGGGGAGGCGCGGGTCGATCGCCGCCTCGTCCCAGGTCCGGCGGATCCAGCCGTGGTGCGGGTCGTCGCTGATCAGCCACTCCCGCACCCGGCCGGGACCGGCCATGACGTTGAGGTAGTACATGTCGTAGCCGGGGGTCGCCATGGCCGGGCCGTGCCAGCCGTAGGGCACCAGGACGACGTCGCCCGAGCGCACCTCCGCCGCCACGTCGATGGGCCGGTCGTCGGAGGCGTAGACCCGCTGGTAGCCCATGGGATCGGGACCGCCCTCCTCCGGGGCGGGCATGCCGGCGGCGAGCTGCGTCTCGAAGTAGTAGATCTCCTCGAGGGCCGTCTCCCCGTCCTTCTCCTCGTCGTGCTTGTGCGGGGGATAGGAGGACCAGTTGCCCGCCGGGGTGAGCACCTCGCAGACGATGAACCGGTCGGCCTCCAGCGCCGCGGGCGTGCCGAAGTTGTGCACCTGCCGGGAGCACTGGCCCGCCCCGCGCAGCTCCACCGGGATCTCCGCACGGGCGACCAGCCGGGTCGGGTACTCCTCGCGCGCCGGGGCGGAGGCCACGGCCACCCGGCCGCCGGTCGCGGTGGACACGGTCAGGTCCCGGCGGACCCCGGTGTAGAGGACGTCGGTGGGGCCGGCGAAGACGGACGGGCGCCCGGCGAGGTCATACGTCTCACCACCGGTCTCGGCGGTGAAGCTGCCGGTCAGGGGCACCACGATGCGCTCCTCCTCGGCGGCGTCCAGGGTGATCCGGTCGCCCGGGCCGAGATCGGCCACGCGCAGGCCCGTGTGGGCCCAGCCGGGGACCTCGGTGGCGGAGTCGTGGCCGCCGAGGGAGACGAACCAGCCGTCCTGGGCGGCGGAGTCCTTGGGGTGGACCCATTCGGGGCGGGAGCTGTCGGTGTGCATGCGGTCGATGTGCCTTCCGGTGTCGTCGGGTGGTGCTGGTCGGATGTCGGGGCCCGGGGGCCGGGCGGTGCGCGGGGAGACGCGGGCGGGGCCGGGCCCGTGGAGGAGCTGCCGCCCGGGGCGGCGGGATCCGGGGCCGGCGGTGCCCGGACGATGCCTAGCGCTGGACGAGGGTCAGCTCGAAGGTGTACTTGTCCGCCCGGTACACGTGCCGGCCGGTCTCCACGGGGCGGCCGAGGTCGTCCATGGCGGTGCGGTGCATGCTGACCAGCGCGGCACCGGGGTCGACGCGCAGCTGCTCCGCCTGGAACGCGTCGGCCGAGACGGCACCCACCCGCTGGTGGGCCAGCTGGAAGTTGACGCCCTGGCCGCGCATGAGGGAGTAGAGCCCCTCCTCGGCCAGCCGGTCCCGGCTGAGCTCGCACAGCGCGCGCGGGATCCAGTTCTCCATGAGCGCGAGCGGTTCCCCGTCCGTGCAGCGCAGCCGCACGAGGTGGTAGACCTCGTCCCCGGGCTGCAGCCCCAGCAGCAGGGCCACCTCGTCGTCGGCGGGCACCACGGCGAAGTCCAGCACGTCGGTGCTGGGCGCGCTGCCGCTGCGCCGGAGATCCTCGTGCAGGCTCGTCAGCTCCAGGGAACGGCGCACCTGGGTGCCCACCACCTGCGTGCCCACCCCGCGCTTGCGCACCAGCAGCCCGGCGCGCACGAGCTGGTCCATCGCCTTGCGCATGGTGGGGCGGGAGAGGTTGAGGCTGTTCGCCAGGTCGATCTCGTTGTCGAGCTTCGTCCCGGGCGGCAGCTCTCCGCTGCGGATCGCGTCCTCGAGGCCCTGCGCCACCTGGTGGTAGAGCGGTACGGGGGAGGACTTGTCGACCGTGAGACGGAGTGGGCCGGACATGGTGTGCCTCCAGGGGTGGGCCGGGCGGGGACGGATGGCGCTGCTGTCCATTGTCCACGGGGTGATGTGAATATGTCCATACATTTTATTGACATCCGTGACCAGGGTCACCCAGTCTGGGGGGCGGAGCGCGGTCCGCGCCGCCCGGCCCGGCCGGCGGCCCCCTCCGTTCGATCCACCGCCCGACACCGGACCCGGGCGTCAGCCTCAGTCCTGCACGAAGGAGCACCATGGAGCAGATCACCCTCGGCCTCGTCGGCGTCGGCCGGATCGGCGTGATGCACGCCGAGAACCTGGCCTCCCTCGAGGAGGAGCTGAACCCGCGGGGGATCGACGTCCGGCTGGTGCTGACCGACGTCGCCGCGGCGCACGCCCGGTCGGTCGCCGAGCGGCTGGGGGCCCGGTTCGTGCCCTCCGTGGCGGAGATGCTGGGGTCCGGGGTGGACGGGCTGGTCGTGGCCACCGGGACGGCGACCCACCCGGGGCTGATCCGGGCGGGCGTGGACGCGGGCGTGCCGGTGTTCTGCGAGAAGCCGGTGGCCCTGGACGTGGCGGACTCGCTGCCCGTGCTGGAGCACGTCCGGGCGGCCGGCGGGACCGTGCAGATCGGCCACCAGCGCCGCTTCGACGCGGGCTATCTGCGGGCCCGGGAGGCCCTCGCCGCCGGCGAGCTCGGCTGGATCCACTCCCTGCGCGCCGTCACCTGCGACATGACCCCGCCCCCGGTGGAGTTCCTCGCCGCGTCGGGCGGGCTGTTCCGCGACTGCTCCGTGCACGACTTCGACATCCTGCGCTGGCTGACCGGCCACGAGATCGTGGAGGTCTATGCGAGGGGCTCCAACAACGGCGATCCCGCCATCGGGTCCGTCGGGGACGTGGACACGGCGCTCGCCGTGGTGACCTTCGACGACGGCACCGTGGGCACGGTCTCGGCCGGCCGCTACAACGGTGCGGGCCACGACGTGCGCCTGGAGATACAGGGTTCCCGAGCCTCGCTGGCCGTGGGCCTGGACGACCGGACCGCGGTGCGCTCGGCCGAACCGGGCGTGACCTTCCCGGCCGGTACCCCGCACCGGACCTTCGCGGAGCGCTTCGCCGCGGCCTACCGGGCGGAGATGGTCGCCTTCGTGGAGCTGGTCCTGGGCCGCCGGGCCAACCCGTGCCCACCGGAGGACGCCGTGGCCGCCGCACGGGTGGCCGATGCCGCGCAGGAGTCGCTGCGCACCGGCGTCCCGGTGCGGGTGGCCGCCGACCCGGTGCGCAGCGCCGGGTAGCACCGTCCGGCCGCCGCGCCGGCCCGGCCGCGGCAGGTGCCGCGGCCGGACCGGTGGCCGGACCGGCACCCCACCGGCCGCAGCGCCGTCCGCGCGGTCAGACCAGGACGATGGTGCGGTTGCCGGAGAGCACCACGCGTCCCTCGGCGTGCCACCTCACGGCCCGTGAGAGGGCCTGCATCTCGGCGTCGCGGCCGACCGCCACCAGGTCCGCGGGCGTGTGGGCGTGGTCCACGGCGATGACGCGCTGGGCGATGATCGGGCCCTCGTCCAGGTCCGAGGTCACGTAGTGGGCCGTGGCGCCCACCATCTTCACGCCGCGCGCGTAGGCCTGGTGATAGGGCTTGGCGCCCTTGAACGAGGGCAGGAACGAGTGGTGGATGTTGATGCAGCGGCCCGACAGCTCGCGGGTCAGCTCGTCCGAGAGGACCTGCATGTAGCGGGCGAGCACCACCAGCTCGACGTCGTAGTGCTCGACCAGCCCGAGCAGCTTCGCCTCCGCCTGCGGCTTCGTCTCGGGGGTGACGGGCACGTGGTGGAACGGGACGTCGTGCCACTCGACGAGGCTCTTGTGGTCGAGGTGGTTGGAGACCACGGCCACGATCTCGATGGGCAGCTCGCCGATCCGGGTGCGGTGCAGCAGGTCGGTGAGGCAGTGGGAGAACCGGGAGACCAGCACGAGCACCCGCGTCCTGCGCTGCGCGGAGACCAGCCGGAACCGCATGTCGTGCTGCTCGGCCACCGGGGCGAAGCCCTCCGTCAGGGACTCCACGGTGGCCGTCCCGGCCTCGCTGACCGTGTGGCAGCGGATGAAGAACTCGTCGGTGAAGCGGTCGGAGAAGTGCTTGACGTCGAAGATGTCGCAGCCCTGCTCCGTCAGGTTCGACGTGATGGCGCTGACGAGCCCGTGGGCCTCGGGGCAGTGGACGGTCAGGACGTGTTCGACGGTCCCCGGGACCTGGTCGGGCATGGCGGAACTCCTCGGCGCTGGGCGGGTGGTGGGTCGCACGGCACGGCATCGGCCGGTGCGGCCCTACGATCCTAGCCCGCGCGGGCAGAGGGTGGGGACGGCGGGAGCGGCGCCACGGGCTCGGTGCCGGGCCGGCGCGGTGTAGACCGATGGCCGCGGGAACGGGCGGTAGGAGTCCGCCCGGCGCGGGGAGAGATGCGCCTCGCTTCGGAGGACCCGCGGCCATCGGCAGGCGTTGCACGCCTCAACAGAGGAGAGCCGTGGGCTGAGCGGCTTTCAGAGCGCGGGCGCCGCAGACGGTGCACCCCCCAGTGCGTCCGAATCGGTCGTGCCCGCGCAATTTCCCCCATTGCTGTGGTTCTCACCACGATCGCAACTTTATCCGACCCGGAGCCGTGTCGGCACCCGCTGTCCCCAGGAAATTGTCAGGAAGCCGCGCCGAGGCTCTGCCGGCGGGCGGCTCAGGGCCTGCTGCCCGCGTCCCCGGCCGGGCGTTCCCGCGAGAATTCGCGTCCGACCAGCATCTCTGTGCGCGGGGGCCGGTGCAGGCAGCCGGGCACTCGCGCCGCGCTGTCCGCTCAAGTGGGGACAGGCCTGGGTGGCCCTCCGGGCGGGGCGCGGCGTCCCCGGCCCCGTCCCGAGCCCGGTCTCAGGCCACGGTCGTGTTGAAGAGCAGGCCCAGGACGTAGGTGGCCAGGGCGGCCCCGTAGCCGATGGCCAACTGGCGGAGACCCCGCTTCCAGGGGGAGGCCCCGGAGAGCAGGCCGACCAGCCCTCCGGTCACCAGCAGGGCGAGGCCGACCATCGCGAGGGCGACGGCCATGGCGGGAAACCCGGTGAGGCCCAGGAGGTAGGGCAGGATCGGGATGACGGCCCCCGAGGCGAAGAAGCAGAAGCTGGACGCCGCGGCGCCCAGGTCGGTGCCCAGCGCCACGTGCGCCCGCTGCTCGGGCTGGTCCTCGGCGGGCTCCTGGAAGGAGCGGGACGGGTCGCAGTCGCACTCGTAGAGGCCCAGGCGCTCCGCCGCCCGGTGCTCGGCGGCCTCCTCGCTCATCCCCCGGGCACGGTAGACGAGCACCAGCTCGTTGGCGTCCAGGTCCAGGTTCGGGGCGACGTGCAGGGTGACCTGGGTCGGCTGGGAGGCGTCGAGCAGCTCCCGCTGGGAGCGCACGGAGACGTACTCCCCGGCCCCCATGGACAGCGCCCCCGCGAGCAGACCGGCGATCCCCGCGAAGAGCACCATCGTGGGGGCCGTGCCGGTGGCGCCCACGCCCATGACCAGCGCGAGGTTGGAGACGAGTCCGTCGTTGGCGCCGAAGACCGCCGCCCGGAAGTTGCCGGAGAGCTTGTGCCGGCCCTCGGTGGCCAGCGCCCGGACGATCTCCTCGTGCACCGCCTCGTCGGCGGCCATGGCGTCGGACGCGTCCTGCTCCCCGTCGTAGGGCGAGCGGCTCTCGGCGCGCTGCAGCAGGGCCAGGACGAAGACGGAGCCGAAGTGCGCGGCGAGGAAGATCAGCAGCCGGGAGTACAGGGACGGGCGGGCGTCGGTGGCGGCGTGCGGGCCGAGCAGCCGCACCCAGTGCTCGGCGTGGCGCTGCTCGGCCTCCGCGACCCGGTGCAGGATCTCCGCCTCCCGGCCGGTGCTGCGGGCGGCCAGCAGACGGTAGATGCGGGCCTCGGCCCGTTCCTCCGCGAGGTACTTGCGCCAGCGCCGGATCTGGCCGCGCTCCGGCGGACCCGGACGGGGCGGGCGTTCCCCGGGAGCGGGGGAGGGGGCTGTCTGTTCGGGGCTCATGAGGGCCTTCCTCGGGCCCGTCGCGGCGCACGGCGCGCGGGGCCCGACCGGGGACGGGGACGGTCCGGAAGGTCTCGTTCGCCCGACGGCGCGGGTGGGCTGCCGGGACTCCACGTCGAGACCGGGATGGCGACAGACCGACGGGTGCGCGCACCCGGGAACTACTCCCCTTCGCTTCCCGACGAGTGTAGACCGGCCGTCACGGCCCCCGGTTTCGGTGCACCGAAGGGGCGCGGGCCCCGGCACATCAGGAGTCGATGCTGTCCGCGGCGTCCGGGGCCGGCCACCGGTGGCCCTCGGGGGCGATCACGGAGCTGTCCTCCCGCGTCTCGGCGGGGAAGGAGCCCACCCCCCAGTGGAACCGGTAGGGGTCGGAGCAGCCCCAGCCGAAGCGCAGTCCCTCGACCAGCTTCTGCGCCGCTTCCGGGAAGCCCAGCGGGCCGGTCGTCCAGGGCTGGTTCCACGCCGAGGGCTCGTGCCACTCGTCCTCGTGGAAGAACGTGGCGTCCACGGGCCAGGCCGCGTGGGTCAGCTGGCCGCCGGAGACCACGGAGCACTCCACGCCGTGGGGTCCCACCCCGGCCCACGCGACCGGGGCCTCCGAGCGGTCGTCGTCACGCTCGTACTCGACCACGAGGAAGTCGTTCCAGGGCAGCCGGGCGAGCACGGTGGCGATGAGCCGCCGCAGGTCCTCCCACACGTCCTCGCCGACGACCTCGGCGGCCGTGCCGGGGCCGACCACGCCGATCCCCGCCCGGCCCAGCATCTCCTGGGCCTCGGGGGTGGCCAGGTCCGACCAGGTCCGCGTGTCGGAGAAGCCCTCGCCGACCGGCTCCCCGGCCGGCTGGCGGGTCGAGGCGAAGCGCATGGCCTCCTCCCAGGAGCCGAAGAACCGCCGGACGCCGTCGAAGTACGGCCGGCGCGTGCTGGAGGCCTCCTGCTCGACCACCCAGCGGCCGTACCGGGCGGTGGTGGGATGGTGGCCGGTGCTGCGGCAGTGGCTGAGGAAGGCCGTCACCGCCGCGGCGTACTCCTCCTCCGTGAACACGTGCTCGTGGGCGGGCTCGGTGCCGGCCCGCAGGCCGATCCGCTCCAGGGCCGCGTCCCAGTGCCCGCCGCCCAGGCGCTGGGCGACCACGCGCTCGGGAACGGGCCAGTAGTGGGCGATGCCGCACAGGAAGTTCGCGTCCGTGCACAGGCTCAGCCGGGCGAGCTCGTAGGCGTGCGCGCTGAGCGGCCGGCAGGCGGTCTGCTCGGCGCAGTGCTGCTGGGCCGCGCCGATGAGCGCCAGGGTCTGCTGCGTGAGGGTGCCGTCCGGGTCCGCGCCGGCGAGCAGCGCGGTGACGTCGCGCACCACGTCGGCGCTCAGGTGCAGGGCGGCGTAGTCGCGGGCGGGGCCGACCCCCAGGTGCTGGGCCATGACGAGCCAGACGCCGGCGCCCACGGCGCCGTCGGTGACCTCGGGGGCAGTGGCCTCCTGCGCGAAGCGCTGGCCCAGCTCGGCGATCGCCGCGTCCAGCAGGACGGTGGACTCCTCCGGGAACAGGAGCTGGAAGCGCATCCGCACCTGCCCGCGCGTCATGCCGCGGTCGGCCATGGCACGGATCAGGGAGCCATAGCGCTGCACGAAGCTGCGAGGCCCGCCACGGCGTGGGGCATGGAGGGTCCTCCGGTCGGTCGGTCGTCGGGTGCCCGGTCGGGAAGACCGGGTTGGGGTGCCCACGGGGAGCGGGGGGCCCACTGCCGATCCTAGTCGGTGGGGGGTGGCGCCCGCCTGTCCCAGGGGATTGTGACCGGCGGATGACGCGGCGCTCGCGGCGGTAAAACCCCAGGTCAGGGGGTGATCAGCCCGCGGATGTCCTCGGCCGTGAGCGCGCTCGAGAACATCCGGTCGTCGTCCAGCACGGCCGTGAACAGCCGGGCCTTGCGCTCCTTGAGCGCCATGACCTTCTCCTCGATGGTGTCCCGGGCGACGAGCCGGTAGACCATGACCTTCTTCTGCTGGCCGATGCGGTGGGTGCGGTCCACGGCCTGCTCCTCCGTGGCGGGGTTCCACCACGGGTCGAGCAGGAAGCAGTAGTCCGCCTGGGTGAGGTTCAGCCCGAAGCCGCCCGCCTTGAGGCTCACCAGGAACACGGGCGCCTCCCCGGAGGTGAAGCGCTCGAGCGCCCGCGCCCGGTCGGTCGTCGAGCCGTCCAGGTAGGCGTAGGGGATCCTCAGCTCGTCCAGGCGGGCCGCGGCCTTCTTGAGGAAGCTCGTGAACTGGCTGAACACCAGCGGGCGGTGGCCCTCGGCCACGATCTCCGGCAGGTGCTCGAAGAGCAGGTCGAGCTTGCTCGAGGAGACCTCCGCCTCGGGGTCCACGAGGGAGGCGTCGAGGCTGAGCAGACGCAGCGTGGTCAGGGACTGGAAGATCGTGAACCGGTTCCGGTCCAGGTCCCGCAGCAGCCCCAGGACCTTCTGCCGCTCCCGCTGCAGACGGGTGTCGTAGAGCCGGCGGTGCGCGGGGGAGAGCTCCACCTGGATGGTCTGCTCCAGTTTGGGCGGCAGCTCCAGGTCCACGGACTCCTTGGTGCGCCGGAGCATGAGCGGCTTCACGCGCCGGCGCAGGCGGGCCAGTGCCGCGGCGTCCTCCCCGCGCTCGATGGGGCGCTGGTACGTCTCGGTGAACTTCCGCCGCGACGGGAACAGGCCCGGCGCCGTCAGGGACAGCAGCGCCCACAGCTCCACGAGGCTGTTCTCCAGCGGGGTGCCCGTGATCGCGAGCGTGAACGGGGCCCCGAGGTCCCGGACCGCCCGGTGCGCCTTGGTCCGGGGGTTCTTCACGAACTGTGCCTCGTCGAGCAGCACCCCCGCCCAGGCGACCCCCCGGTAGGCGTGCTCGTCCAGGCGCAGCAGCGTGTACGAGGTCACGACCACCTGGGCGCCGGCCACCGTGTCCGCGAGCGCGGTGCCGGCCTTGGCCTGGGTGTCGGTCACGCCCACGGCGGTGAGGGACGGGGCGAAGCGGCGGATCTCGGCCACCCAGTTGGGCACCACGGAGGTGGGCGCCACCACGAGGAAGGGCGGGAGGTCCGGGTCGCGCTCGACGGCGCGGCAGATCAGGGCGATCGCCTGGACCGTCTTGCCCAGGCCCATGTCGTCGGCGAGGATCCCGCCGAGACCGTGGTCCCACAGCACGCTCAGCCAGGCGTAGCCGTCGCGCTGGTACGGGCGCAGCTCGGCGTGCAGGGACGCGGGCACGGCCGGCGCCTCCACCGTCTCGAGCTCCAGCAGGGAGCGCACCGACGCCCGCCAGGCCTCGGCCTGGTCCGTCTCGGCCGCGAGGTCCTCGAACTCCTCCCACAGCCCGGCCTGGTGGCGGTGGATCCGCAGCGGGCCCTCGGGGGTCTCCTGCAGGGAACGGGCCTCGGCGATGAGCTCGCGCAGCCGGTCGAACTCGGGCCGGTCCAGGGAGAACCACGACCCGTCCGGGGCCAGCATCACGTCCTGCCCGAGGTCCAGGGCGCGGAAGACGTCGGCGAAGGAGATGTAGAACTCGCCCACCTTCACCGTGACCCCGAGGTCGAACCAGTCGCGGCGCTCCGTGGGGGCGGTGCTGACGGTGATGGTGGGCGGGTCGGTGATCTGCTGATAGGCCGGGCGCCCTCCGGTGTGCTCGATCCGCAGGTCCGGGATCTTCTCCAGGGCGGGCAGCCACTGCCGCACGAGCACCAGGGCGTCCCCCGCCACGTAGCTCGAGCGGCGGAGGTCCACGCCCGGGGCGCGGTGCCGGACCGCGGCGGTGACGGCGGTCTCCCAGGAGGACTCGCGGTGCACCGGCTCATCGGCGAGGGGGTCCACCGGGCGGAAGGGCAGCCGGACCCGGTCCCGGCCCTTCTGGTACTCCCACTCCCACCGGGCGCGGATGGTCAGCTCCTGGTGCTCCAGGGTGAGCACCAGCTCGGGGTCGGCGACCTGCGGCAGCTCGATCGACCCGTCCCCGTTGTCCACGTCCATGCTGCGGTGCAGGCGGGGGAAGTAGCGGTCGAAGAACTCCTCCACCTCGTCCTGGGGGATCGTCAGACCGCCCGCGGTGTCCAGGAACCGCCGCTGCTCCCGGGTGAGCCGGGTGGCCAGCGGCACGAGGCGCAGCGGGAAGAGGTTGAGGTCCTCGGTGTCCGCGACGTCCCGGGGGTCCCCGTCCGGGGCGAACAGCCCGTGCCCGGGATCGCCGATGATCCGGGCGGTGTCCAGCGCGATCCGGCGCCCGCCGCTGTCCACGGTGGGCCGCAGCTCGAGGTCCTTCCCGGGGCCGCGGACGACGTCCACGTGGAAGCGTCCCGGTTCCTCCACCGTCACCGGCAGCCCGTGCTCCCGGCCGACCAGGGTGATCCCGGCGTCCTCGGCCCGGGCGAGGATGCCCCACAGCAGCGGCGAGGCGTAGGAGTCCAGGCGGATCCAGTGCCGGTCGTGCACCGCGTAGGGGGTGCGGGTGGCGCTCAGCGCCCGGAGCTCGTCGAACCAGTCCGCCTGGCCGGGGCTCAGCGGCCCGGCGCCGAACTCCCCGCCGACGGTCTCCCAGTCCAGCCCGCCCTTGATCCACTGGCCCCGGCGGCCCCGGCGGACCGGCCGCACGTAGAGGTGCCACGGGGAGCCGGCCCGGCCCGTGCCGTGCACGTAGCGGTAGGGCTCGCGGCGCAGGTCGAACTCCAGCGCCACCCCGGACGGGTCCTCCGGGTCCGGGGCGACCGGCCCCGCGCTGCCGAGGATCTCGGCCAGGGCGTCCTTCCAGTCCGGCGGCTCCTCCGGCCCGGCGGTCGTGCTCGCCCCGGCCGTGGCCCCGGGGGAGACGGGGGCCGCGCTGCCGCCGGGCCGGTGGGCGCGCACGGCGGTCTCGAAGTTGTGACGCAGCACCGTGGCCACGGCGTGCTTGCAGAACCCCCCGGCGGGGCAGCTGCACCACGCCGGCCCCGGCGCGCCGCCGGTGCCGACGCGCACGGTGACGCTGTACACGGAGCCCGAGCCCTCCACCTCGGCGGAGAGGCTGCCCGCCTCCTGGGCCCCCGGGGACCACCGCACCGTCCGGACGCGCCCGGCGCGGAAGTACTCCTGGCCGCGCTGGAAGACCGCGGGCCCGGAGGCGGCCACGAGCCGCCGGGCGTCCACGAGGGGACCGGGGAGGGGTTGCATCCCCCCACCGTATCCGCCCGCGCGGACGAACCACGAGCGTGCGGAGGCCCCCTCGCGGGCTATCTATAATCGAGGCGACCCCTCGAACGACGACAGCGGCCCCACGTGCGGCCGCGGACGGAGGACTCGTGCCCGACACTGCTGGGCTCCGCCTCGGAGACCATGCCATTGCCGACAGTGCCGAGGAGCTCGCCTACCTCCGGTGGAACGACGCCGTCTGCGCGGCCTTCTTCGGCCCGGAGCGGGCGGGGGAGCTGATCTACCTCGACCTCGACGACAAGGTCCTCGCCGCGATCGGCGAGGAGCACGGGCTCGACGGGCCCTCGGCGCTGCGGGCGCTCGCGGACTCCGTGACCCCCCTGCTGGTGACCGAGGACGGCCGGCGGTCCGTGTTCGACGTGTTCAACCGCCTCAACGGCCAGTGGTACCGCGCCACCCGCCGCAGCCTGGACTCCATCGCGGAGATCCCGCCGCCGCCCGTCGTCGCGCTGCTGGCGCTGTTCGCGCTCGCCGGGCGGCACATGTCCACCCTCGCGGCGCGCACGGGCAACAAGTCCGTCTCGACGTTCTTCCTGCCGCTGACCGTGCTGCTGCAGGCTGGCCCGGACAACGCCAAGGCCCTCGAGTCCTCGTTCAAGAAGGACACCGAGGCGTACTGGGACGCGCTGCGCTACTGGCTGGAGCTGCGCGACGGCGAGATCGGGCTGCCCACGGCCTACGCGGTGAACCAGCGGCCCGTGGGGCTCGCGCTGTCCCAGACGATGTTCGGGGAGGCCGAGCGCCGCCAGCTGCACCGGATGTTCGAGGACCTGGGGATGACCACCGCCCAGGGCCTCTCCGCGGCCGAGCTCGGGGTCTACCTCGACTTCTGGCTGGACATGGCCGAGACCAAGGCCTCGAAGGCCATGAAGCAGGTCTGGGCGAACCCGCTGACCCGGGAGCCGGGACTGGAGATCGCCCTCGCCGAGCTCGCCGTGTGGGAGCAGTCCCGCGAGCAGGCCCGCGCCGAGGTCCGCGCGCACGTCCGCGGGCCGGGCCGCAGCGCCGTCAAGTCGTACTCGCTGTCCCTGACGGACAGCACCGACTACGTGGGCAACCCCGTGTTCGAACTCGGCTTCGTGGTGCCCAAGCGGTTCCTCTCCGGCCGGGAGGTGGAGCTGGAGACCACCGCGGGTCCCCGCACGGTGTTCCTGTCCTTCATCGGGGACGCCTTCCTGGGCGTGTCGGCCTACACCGCCCGCACGGACCCGGGGACGCTGCTGGGCGGGGCGCTGCGGCTCAGCGCCGGGGACGTGCGCTTCGAGCGCAACCCGCGCCCGGTCGTCATCTTCGCCAAGGACGGGTTCTCGGACACCTTCATCTCGGTGGACCACATCCCCGCGGCCTGGCCCTGCCGGATCATGGTCCGGGACGAGCCGGAGTGGATCGCCCAGATCAAGCGCGTGCTCGACGACTCCGCGTCCCCGGACTACCGCTTCGTGGAGGCCGGCACGCACGGCCTCGCGGAGGGCTGGGTGATGTTCGACGACGTGCAGGTGCTGCGGGCGGGCAATCCGGAGCTCACCGCGAACGACAACTTCTCCGGCCTCGTGCCGCGGCTGGTGCCCGCGGTGACCCTCTCGGGCGGCCTGCGCATCCCCGGCGACGTGGTGCGCTGGTCCACGCAGCGGCCCCCGCAGGTGACGATCACCTCGGACTCGGACGTCCCGCTGACCGTGGAGTGCGAGTGGCGCAACCCGCACTCCTTCAAGCTGGAGAAGGCGAAGCTCGCCGAGGCCCGGGTGCCGCCGTTCCAGATCTCCCTCCAGGGCACGCCCCTGGCCCGGGCCGACGGCACGCTCAGGCCCAACGACTACACCCTGGTGCTCAAGGCCGGGCGCACGGTCAAGCAGCGCCGGGAGTTCAAGCTGCGGGACTCGTCCTTCTACCTGACCCAGCGCTCCCTCGGCTACGAGGGGGAGATGGTGCACGTGGCGGACGAGCCGCTGTGGCCGGTCACGGCCTCCACCGTGGGGCAGCTGCCCGAGCACTACGTGCAGGGTGCCTTCGACAACCTGCCCGCGCGCCCGGCGCCCGAGGAGCACGAGGTGCCGGGCGCCCCCGGCTGGCACTCCTCCGAGGGGCAGCTGCTGCTCGAGCGCACCAACGTGCTGCCCGAGCCGGAGGGACGCTCCTGCCTGGCCACCGGCCGGCACCGGATCGTGCTGCCCGCCATGGAGCCGAAGGCGAAGGCGCCCTGGATCTTCGGGGAGTGCGCCCAGTGCGGGCTGCAGAAGCGCTACCCCGGGCGGCTCACGAAGCCGTCGGCGATCACCTCCACCGGGTCCGTGGACGCGCTGCGCTTCATCGGCCCCGACGAGGGGGAGTACCCCACGTCCTGGGCGCCGTTCCGCGACGCCCTCACCTTCCTGGGCGGGGGCAAGCGATCCAGCCTGTCGATCCTCGCCCGGCAGCTGGAGGACTCGGAGCGGTTCGAGGAGTGGTTCGTGGGCCACCTGCAGGCCCTGGGCTTCCTCGAGGTGGTCCGCGACGAGCACTGGACCGTGCGCCGCTGGCAGGTCTGCGGCCCGACCCTGACCCAGCTCGTGGACGGCTCCGTGCTGCTCACCGGCGGGTGGACGCCGGAGAAGGAGGCCGTGGTGGCCGAGGCGGCCGCCGCGCAGGACGCCTCCGTGGTGGTGCTCTCCCCGGAGGACCACGGCACGACCCTGCTGCAGGACGTGGACCTCGAGAAGCTGCAGGCGGCCCTGCCCGCGGGTCTCTGCGACGTGGTGCTCGACGCCGGTCCTGCGATGCTGGAGACCCTGCCGCCGCTGTCGGAGGTCGAGGAGCACCTGCGCCGCGCGGAGATGCAGTACAACGGGGTCGCCGAGCGGTTCGTGCCCGAGGACGCCACCTGGGAGCCCACCGAGGACCGGGACCGGCCCGGGCTGTACCGGATCAACCACCACCACCGGACGCGCTACGCCTTCCGCACCCCGGCCGACGTCGAGTCCGGCCACGCACGGTTCGTGGCCTCGGGCATCGGCAAGCACTTCGCGGCCCGGCAGGCCGGGGTGCCGATCGTCTCCTACGACCCGGAGCTGGAGCTGCTGTCCGTGCCCATCGGGGCGGAGCTGGCCGGGCTCTACGCCCGCGCCGCGGTGCTGTGCTCGGGCCTGCTCCCGGCGAAGGTGGACGAGGACTTCTCGCTCAACTACGGGGACGTCTCGCCGGAGTTCGCCCAGGCGCTGGTCGACAAGCTGATGAGCTGAGCGGCTGCCGGCCGGCGACGTGGACGGGCCCCGGGTCGGACGACCCGGGGCCCGTCCACGTCCGCGCCCGGGGCGCGGTCCGGTCCGCGGCTACACGGTCGGGTCGGCCGCCCGGTCGCCGGCGTCCGCGGCGATCAGCTCGGTGTCCGCGGCGATCAGCTCGGCGGCCCGCTCACCGATCATGTAGACGGTGATGTTGGGGTTGACGGTGGTCAGCTCCGGCATCACCGAGGCGTCGGCCACCCGCAGCCCGCGCACGCCCTTGACCCGCAGCTGCGGGTCGAGCGGGGACATCGCGTCCTCCACCGGGCCCATCCGGCAGGAGCCGGCCGGGTGGTAGACGGTGTTGTGGGTCCGGCGCACGTAGTCGGCGATCTGCTCGTCCGTCTGCACGTCCTCGCCGGGGAACAGCTCCCGCCCGGCCCACTCGGCCAGCGGGGACTGCGCCACGATCTCGCGGGCCTTGCGGATCCCGGCGGTCATGATCCGCATGTCGTAGCCCTCGGGGTCGGTGAAGTAGCGGGGGTCGACCCGGGGCTTGTCGCGGAAGTCCCGTGAGCGCAGCCGCACCGTGCCGCGGGAGCGGGCGTGGGTGACGTTGGGGGTGAGGCAGAAGACGTTGTCCGCGGTCGGGTAGCCCTGCCGGTAGGTGTGCATGTCGAAGTTGACGGAGCCGTAGTGCATCATCAGGTCCGGCCGGTCGCCGTCGGGGTCGACCCGGGTGAAGATCCCCGCCTCCCACCACTGGGTGGACTCGGTGACCATCGGCTTCCGCGCCTCCCACTGGATCACGCCCTCGGGGTGGTCCTGCAGGTGGGAGCCCACACCGGGGGAGTCCACGAGCACGTCCACGCCGACCTCCCGCAGGTGCTCGGCCGGACCGATCCCGGAGAGCATCAGCAGCTTGGGGGTGTCGATCGCCCCGGCGGAGACGACCACCTCGCGGCGGGCGCGCACGGTGCGCGCGGTGCCGAAGGCGTTGTCGACGACCTCCACGCCCACGGCCCGGCCGTCCTCCACGACCACGCGCCTGGCCTGGGTGGAGTGCAGGACCGTGAGGTTCCCCCGGTCCGCGACGGGGTGCAGGTAGGACACGGAGGCCGAGGCGCGGGTGCCGTCGGGCCGGCGGTTGATCTGGAAGAAGTTCGCGCCCTCGACCACGGTCTTGCCGGTGTTGAACGGCGTGCGCGGGATGCCGGCCTGCTCGCAGGCCTCCAGCAGCGCGACGCCACAGGGGTCGGCGTCGGGGATCTGCATGAGGTGCACGGGGCCGTCGTGGCCGTGGTGGGCGCCCTCGTCGTCGTTGGTCTCGAGCTTCCGGTAGAGCCGGAAGGCGGTCTCGGCGTTCCAGCCCTCGGCGCCGTGGACCTCCTCCCACTCGTCGATGTCCTCGGCCGGGGCCCAGAACGCGATGCACGAGTTGTGGGAGGAGCAGCCGCCGAGCACCTTGGCCCGGGCCATGCGCATGAAGGAGTTGCCGTTCTCCTGCTCCTCGAGCGGATAGTCCCAGTCGTAGCCGGACTCCAGCAGCTCCATCCAGCGGCTGAGGGTGAGCACCTCGTCGAGGTGCTGGTCGTGCGGGCCGGCCTCGATGAGCCCGACCGTCACGGCCGGGTCCTCGGACAGCCGTGCGGCGACGACGGCTCCGGCGGAGCCGCCGCCGACCACCAGGTAGTCGAACTCCTGCGGGGCCTCGGGGGCGGGGGTGGGGCTGGGCGTGCTCATGTCTCTCCTCGACGTCTCGGGATCTCGGGGTCTCAGGGGTCTCGGGCGGGGTCCGGGGCCGATCCCGGGGCGCGGTCGCCGCGGCGCGCGTCCCGGGCGGCGACGACGGCGCCGCGGCGGCGCCGGTCTCGGGCGC
>NZ_MKJW01000101.1:0-33390 GCF_001942375.1 Kocuria sp. CNJ-770 | reverse complement strand
CTGCGGAGGCGGTCGCCGGACCACCGCGGCGCGACGGCGCCGCCGCGGCCGCAGGCTCCGGCGCCTCGGCCCCCGGCGGCACCCTGGACCTCAACACCGCCACCGCCGCGGAGCTGGAGGCCCTGCCCCGGGTCGGCCCGGTGCTGGCCGGACGGATCGTGGAGTTCCGCGACCAGCACGGCGGCTTCGCCGCGACCACCGATCTCGACGCCGTGCCCGGCATCGGGCCCACCCTGCTGGAGGCCCTGCTCCCGCTGGTGACCGTGTGAGGGGCCCCGCCGCCCGCTGGGCGCGCGCCCTGGAGCACCAGGAGCACCGCGACGCCCGTGCTCCGGGCCGTACGTGGGACCTCCGGCTCGTCCCCGCCGCCGTGGGCGCCTGGCTCACCGGCCTGCTCGGCACCCACCTCACCCCGGCGGGCACCGCGGCCGCGGCGGGCGGGTACCTCGCCGCGCTGGTCCTGGCCGCCGTCCTCCTCCGGACCGTCCTCGCCCGGACCGATCTCGTCCTCACCCATCTCGTCCGGGGCGGTCTCGGCCGGAGCGGGGTCCGTGTCCCGACGACCGTCCGGCCGGACCGGGCGCCGCACGGGCCGCCCTGGTCGAGCCTCGCGCTCAGCGCCCTGGCGATGGCCGCCGTGCTGCTCAGCGCCTCCGCCGACCGGCACGGCAGCACCTCCGGCGCCCTGGGCGAGGCCCTGGCCGGCGGAGGGACCCTGGTCGTGACCGCCGACGTGGCCGAGGGACCCCGCCCGTGGACCGCCCCCGCGGCAGGTCCGGCCGGGGAGGACCGCACCGGCGTGGTGCTCGAGCTCGTCCTGCACGAACTCACCCACCGCGGCCGCACCGGTCCCGCCGAGGCCACGGTCACCGTCTTCGCCGACGGCCCCGCCTGGTCCGCGCTGACTCCCGGCCGGCGGATCACCGCGGCGCTCGTGGCGGCCGGCGACCCGGCCCCGGGCCCCCGACCCTGCGCGCCGCCGCCCCGCCCACCGTCCTCCCGGCGGCCCCGCCCACGGCGCGGGACCGGGTGCGGGAACGCTTCGTGCTCAGCACCGCGGCGCTCGGCCCCGACGCCGCCGGGCTGCTCCCCGGCATGACCTTCGGCGAGCGCTCCGGGCTCGGCGAGGAGCTGGAGCAGGCGATGCAGGACACCGGGCTCACCCACCTGACCGCCGTCTCCGGGTCCAACTGCGCGCTCGTCACGGTCCTGGCCGGCCACGCCGCGCTGGTCCTCGGCGCCCGCCGCCGCACCTGCCTGCTCACCGGCCTCGGAGCCCTGGGCGCCTTCGTGCTCCTCGTGGGACCCGACCCCTCCGTGCTGCGCGCCGCGACCATGGGCGGGCTGGCCGCGATCGGTCTGCTGACCGGGCGCACCGCCGTGTCCCTCGCCACCCTCTCCGGCGCCGTGCTCGTCCTCGTCGTGCTGCACCCGGCCCTCGCCGCCGAGTACGGCTTCGTCCTGTCCGTGCTGGCCACCGCCGGGATCGTCGTCACCGCCCGGCCGCTGACCCGGTGGCTCGGCCGGTGGATGCCGGACGCGCTGGCGCTCACGGTCGCGGTCCCGGCCACGGCCCAGCTGTGGTGCGCGCCGGTGCTCGTGCTGCTGCAGCCCGCCGTGCCCGTCTACGCCCTGGTCGCCAACGTCGTCGCCGCCCCGGTCGTGCCGGCGGTGACCGTGTGCGGGCTCGCGGGGCTGCTGGCGCTGCACCTGCCGGCGGGGGACACCGCGGCCCTCCTGCCGCTCACGGTGGGCGGCTGGGGCACGCAGCTGATCGCCGGGACCGCCCGCACCCTGGCCGCGGCCCCCGGCGCCCTGGCCCCGTGGCCGGACGGCGTCCCCGGAGCCGTGCTGATGGCCGCGGCGAGCGCGGCGGCCGTGGGGGCCGTGCACCTGCTGGACGTGCGGCGGCGCCGCCCCCGGCCCGTGGCGGGCGCCCTGCGCGGGGGACCGGCGCCTCCGGCGCTGCCGGAGCAGCACTGGCGGGACCGCGACCGCCGGCGGCGCCGGCGGCGCACGGCGACGGCGGCGCTGCTGCTGCTCCTGCTGGCCGTGCTGGCCCTGCGCGCCCTCACGGACGCCCGCCGCCCGGCACCCCCGTGGGAGGCGGTGCTGTGCGACGTGGGGCAGGGCGACGCCGTGCTGCTGCGGACGGCCCCCGGGCGGGCCGTGCTCGTGGACACGGGCCCGGACCCGCGGGCGCTGCAGCAATGCCTGGAGGACAGCGGGGTGGAGCACCTCGACCTGCTGGTCCTCACCCACGCCCACGCCGACCACACCGGGGGACTGGCCGCCGTGGCGCGGCTCGGGGGTGCGGCGGAGGTCTGGTACGGCACCGCCGACCCGGACCCGCCGCCGGAACTGGGGGAGGACCTGCCCGGCGTGGCGGCCCACCGCCCCCCACCTGGGCAGACCCGCACCGTGGGCGGCCTGCGCCTGACCGTCCTCACCCCACCGGCCGCCCCGCGCCGTTGGGGCGGCGCGTCCTCCGCCGAGGAGAACAACGCCTCCCTGGTGCTGCGCGCCGAGCTCACCGGGGCGGACGGGAGCGCGACGTCCTGGCTGCTCGCCGGCGACCTCGAGGAGCAGGGAGCCCGGTCCCTGCTGCGCTCCGCCGGAGCGCAACTGGACGTGGACGTGCTCAAGGTCTCCCACCACGGCGCCCGCAACGGCGGGACCGCGATCATCGACGCGGCCACCCCGGCGCTGGCAGTGGTCTCGGTAGGCCGGGACAACGACTACGGACACCCGCACCCGCAGATCCTGGGCCACCTCCGGGACGCCGGGGTGCCGCTCGTGCGCACCGACCAGCACGGCAGCGTGCGCCTGCTGCGGGAGGGCGCCCGGCTGCGCGCGCTGCCCGTCGACGGCTAGCGCGGGGGACGCCCGGTCCCCGCCCAGGCCCTCCCCGCCCGGCCCTCGCTGCCCCGGGGCGCCGGGCGGCGTCAGCCGGCGCGGATCACCTTGTGCGGTGCTGCCTGGGCCACCGGCTTGATGGTGACGGTGTCCAGGTCCACGTGGTGGGGCAGCTCCACGGCGAAGGCGCAGACCTCGGCCACGTCCGCCGCGGTCAGGGGCTTCTCGACGCCTGCGTACACCGCATCCGCGGCCTCCTGGTCCCCGCCCAGTCGGTTGAGGGAGAACTCCTCCGTGTGCACCAGGCCGGGGGCGATCTCGACCACGCGCACGTTGTGCTCGGCCTCCTCCAGGCGCAGCGCCTCCGTCATGGCCCGCTCGGCGAACTTCGCCGCGTTGTAGCCCGCCCCGCCCTCGTAGGCCCGGTGGGCGGCCAGGGAGGTGAGGTTCAGCACCGTGCCCTCGCCGTTGCCCCGCAGCGCCGGCAGGAACGCCCGGGTGATCCGCATCGTGCCCAGGACGTTGACCTCGTACATCCAGGCCCAGTCCTCCGTGCTCGCGTCGGCCACCCGGTCCGTGCCGCGGGCCCCGCCGGAGATGTTCAGCAGCGCGTCCACCCGGCCCTGCTCGGCGAGCACCTGCTCCCGCAGGGCCTCCACCTCGGCGTCGACGGTGATGTCGCACGGGGCCGGCACGGCCCCGGTCTCCCGGGCCAGGGCCTCCAGGCGCTCGGCGCGGCGGGCCACCGCGTAGACGGTCCAGCCGGCGGCGCGGAGCCGGCGGGCGGTGGCCTCCCCGATCCCGGTCGAGGCCCCGGTGACGACCGCGACCTTCCCGGTGTGCGTGCCGGTGCTGTGCTCTTCGGTGCTCGTGTTCTGCGTCATGGACCCCACGCTAGCGAGCCGCGGGGCCGATCGGGGACCGCGGCGCGACGTCGGCCGAGGCCGGGCCACCACCGGGTCGCCGTCGGGCCTCCGGTGTCCCGGCCCCGTGAGAAACTGGGGGCGACCCACCCGCGGCCGCCCGGCCGCCAGCACAGGAGGACGCGGCCATGACCCCAGCACGGCGCCCCGCACCCGCCGCCGGCCCCACCTGGCGCGACGTCGAACCGGCCCCGCTCGTCCTGCTCACCGGTCCGGAGGACTACCTCGCCGCCCGCGCCCGCGACCGGGTCCGCGACCTCCTCAAGGACCGCCGCGGTCCCGTGGAGCTCTCCACGGTCGACGCCGCCGCCTACGCCCCCGGCCAGCTCGCCGCCCTGGCCAGCCCGTCCCTGTTCGACGACGCCAAGCTGATCCACGTCTCCAACCTCGCGGCCATGAACGACGACTGCCTGGCCGACGGCCTCGCCTACGTCCAGGCCCCGGACCCGGAGGTCGTCGTGCTGTGGGAGCACAGCGGCGGCAACCGCGGCAAGAAGCTGCTCGACGCGCTCAAGGCCGCCGGCGCCGCCGTGGTGGAGTGCAAGCCCCTGAAGAACGACCGCGACAAGTCCGAGTTCATCGTCACGGAGTTCCGCACCCACCGCCGCCGGATCGAGCCGGACGCCGCCCGGGCCCTGGCGGCGGCGGTCGGCAGCAGCACGGCGGAGCTCGCCGCCGCGTGCGCGCAGCTGCTCTCGGACGGGCCGGAGAGCATCACCTTCGACGACGTCGAGAAGTACTACGGCGGCCGGGTCGAGGCCACCGCGTTCAAGGTGGCCGACGCCGCCCTGGCCGGCCGCGCGGAGAACGCCCTCAAGCTCTGGCGCCAGGCCCTGGACACCGGCGTGGACCCCGTGCCCATGGTGGGGGCGCTGGCCGCGAAACTGCGCACGATCGCGCAGGTGCACGGCACCCGCGGGGGCGCCGGCCAGCTCGCGCAGCGGGTCGGCGCCGCCCCGTGGCAGGTCGAGCGGGCACAGGAGGAGGCGCGCCGCTTCTCCGAGGAGGACCTGGTGCGCGCCCTGCGGGCGCTGGCCGAGGCCGACGCCCAGGTGAAGGGGGAGGGGCGGGACCCGGCCTACGCCGTGGAGCGGGCGATCACCACGATCGCGCTGTCCGGGCGCCACTGAGCCGCCGGCGGCGGCCGCGCCCGGTGACGGGTCCCCGGCGGCCGCCCGGGCACGACGGAGGCCCCGTCCCTGCGCGGGACGGGGCCTCCGGTGCGGCGGTCGCGGGACCGCGGATCAGATCTTGGCGACCAGCTTGGCCAGACCGGACTTCTTGTTGGCCGCGTTGTTCTTGTGCAGCACGCCCTTGCTGACGGCCTTGTCGAGCTTGCGGGAGACGACGCGCAGCGCGTCCTGGGCGGTCTCCTTGTCCGAGGCGCTGACGGCCTCGTCGACGCGGCGGACGAGGGTCTTCAGCTCGGACTTGTACGCGTTGTTGCGCAGGCGCGCCTTCTCGTTCGTGAGGTTGCGCTTCTTCTGGGACTTGATGTTGGCCACGTGTGACTCCTTGGCGATGGGTGCGGAATACGGTCAGTGAGGGCAAACAGGCCGGCCATGTGACTGAGTGGGAGTGGGGACGCCCGTGTGGCGACCGCCCTGCAGTGCCCGACGACCAGCGCGGACACACAGCAGGACAGTCTAGCAGACCGCACCCGCCCGTCGGGCGACGACGACACGCGCCCGGCCGGGGGCCCGGGGGCTCAGCCGCGCCGGCGGACGAGCCGTGCGGCCACCCGGTCGAACAGGTCCTCGGGCAGGACCGCGCCCTCCCGGCGCACGTCCGCGGGCAGCACCCGCACCACGCGGTCGAGCTTGACCTCCGAGGGGCGGCCCCGGGGGTCCCACAGCCCCGCACCGACGTCCACGTAGTCGGGGTCCGGGTCGAGTCCGTCGGTGCGGTCCCGGGAGGTGAGCATCAGACACAGCAGGTCGTCCCCGGCGCGGTCCACGACCAGCACCGGCCGGTCCTTGCCGCGGCGGTGGTCCTCCTCGAAGGGCACCCACGTCCACACGATCTCCCCGGGGTCGGCCTGGCCGTCCGAGAGGGGGCGGTAGACGGGGCGGACGGGTCCGGTCCAGTCGCCCGGGTAGGGGCGGGACAGCCCCGCGGGCCGGACCTCGCCGGCCCGCGGCCGCGCGGTGGGGCGGGGCCTCGCAGAACGGTGGTAGACGTCCACGGCGCGGGCGGCGAGCCGCCCCAGGGCGCCCAGGTTCAGCCTCATGCGCCCCACTCTAGCCACGGGCCCGACCGGTGGGCGGAGGTCGTCGCCGTCGTGGACGGGGCGCGGCGCGGGACGAAATGGCCCCCCACCGGCAAACGTGGGAAACTGGACAGCTGAATCCCCCGGCGCGATCCACCCGCCGGTAGCCCCAGGACCTGCCGGAAGCGACGACCTCCCGGAGAAAGGACCGCCCGTGTCACCGCTGGCCGTCAACCCCCCGGTTCCCGCCTCGACCGACCCGTCGATCCTGCGCAACTTCTGCATCATCGCCCACATCGACCACGGCAAGTCCACACTGGCGGACCGCATGCTGCAGGCCACGGGCGTGGTGACGCCGCGGGAGATGAAGGCGCAGTACCTGGACCGGATGGACATCGAGCGCGAGCGCGGGATCACGATCAAGTCCCAGGCCGTGCGGATGCCCTGGAACGTGGACGGCCGGGACTTCGCCCTGAACATGATCGACACCCCCGGCCACGTCGACTTCACCTACGAGGTCTCCCGGTCCCTGGCCGCCTGCGAGGGCGCGCTGCTGCTGGTGGACGCCGCCCAGGGCATCGAGGCCCAGACCCTGGCCAACCTGTACCTGGCCATGGAGAACGACCTCACGATCATCCCGGTCCTGAACAAGATCGACCTGCCCGCGGCCCAGCCGGAGAAGTACGCCCAGGAGCTGGGCAACCTCATCGGCGTGGAGCCCGACGACGTGCTGCGGGTCTCCGGCAAGACCGGGGAGGGCGTGGAGGCGCTCCTGGACCGGATCGTCCAGGAGATCCCGTACCCCGAGGGCCGGGCCGACGCCCCGTCGCGGGCGATGATCTTCGACTCCGTCTACGACACCTACCGCGGCGTGGTCACCTACGTCCGGGTGGTCGACGGCAGGCTCACCCCGCGGGAGCGGATCCGGATGATGTCCACCGGCGCCCAGCACGAGCTGCTGGAGATCGGCGTGATCTCCCCCGAGCCGAAGCCCACCGAGGGCCTGGGCGTGGGGGAGGTGGGCTACCTGATCACCGGCGTCAAGGACGTCCGCCAGTCCCGCGTGGGCGACACCGTGACCAACCACCAGCGCCCGGCGGCCGAGAACCTGGGCGGCTACGAGGACCCCAAGCCGATGGTCTTCTCGGGACTGTTCCCGATCGACGGCTCCGACTACCCGGTGCTGCGCGACGCCCTGGACAAGCTGCAGCTCAACGACGCCGCGCTGGTCTACGAGCCGGAGAACTCCGCGGCCCTGGGCTTCGGCTTCCGCTGCGGGTTCCTGGGCCTGCTGCACCTGGAGATCGTCCGGGAGCGCCTGGAACGGGAGTTCAACCTCGACCTGATCTCCACCGCCCCGTCCGTGAGCTACAACGTCACCCTGGAGGACCGCTCCGAGCGCGTCGTCACGAACCCCTCCGAGTTCCCGGAGGGGAAGATCGCCGAGATCCGCGAGCCGATGGTCGCCGCCACGGTGCTGGCGCCCTCGGAGTTCATCGGCGCCATCATGGAGCTGTGCCAGTCCAAGCGCGGGCAGCTCAAGGGCATGGACTACCTCTCCGAGGACCGGGTCGAGCTGCGCTACCGGCTGCCGCTGGCCGAGATCGTCTTCGACTTCTTCGACCAGCTGAAGTCCCGCACCAAGGGCTACGCGTCCCTGGACTGGAAGGCCGAGGGCGAGGAGGCCGCCGACCTCGTCAAGGTGGACATCCTCCTGCAGGGCGAGCCGGTCGACGCGTTCAGCGCGATCACCCACCGGGACAAGGCCTACTCCTACGGGGTGATGATGACCGGCAAGCTGCGCGAGCTCATTCCGCGCCAGCAGTTCGAGGTCCCCATCCAGGCCGCCATCGGCTCCCGGGTGATCGCGCGCGAGAACATCCGCGCCATCCGCAAGGACGTGCTCTCCAAGTGCTACGGCGGCGACATCTCCCGCAAGCGCAAGCTGCTGGAGAAGCAGAAGGAGGGCAAGAAGCGGATGAAGATGGTGGGCCGGGTGGAGGTCCCCCAGGAGGCGTTCGTGGCGGCGCTGTCCTCCGACGAGGCCGGGGCGAAGGACAAGAAGAAGTAGTGGCCCCCGCCCAGCCCGAGGGTCTGCCCGCACCGCTCGACGGGCGGCTGCCGGCCTCCGCCGCCGAGGGCTCCGCGGACCGCACGCTCAGCCTCTACGTGCACGTGCCGTTCTGCGCGGTCCGCTGCGGCTACTGCGACTTCAACACCTACACGGCCGTGGAGCTCGGCGACGGGGTGTCCCAGGACGCCTACGCCGCCGACGCCGCTGCGGAGGTCCGGTGGGCCCGCCGGGTGCTGGAGGACTCCGGCGTGGCCGCCCGGCCCCTGCACAGCGTGTTCTTCGGCGGCGGCACCCCCACGCTGCTGCCCGCGGAGGACCTCGCCGCCGTCCTGGGGCAGGCCCGGGAGAGCTTCGGCCTCGCCGAGGGCGCCGAGGTCACCACGGAGGCCAACCCGGACTCGGTGACCCCGCGGTCCCTGCGGGTCCTCGCGGAGGCCGGGGTGACCCGGGTGTCCTTCGGCATGCAGTCCGCGGCCCCGCACGTGCTCGCCGTCCTGGACCGCACCCACGACCCCGACAACGTGCCGCGGGCGGTCGCCTGGGCGCGCGAGGCGGGACTGGGCGTGAGCGTGGACCTGATCTACGGCACCCCCGGGGAGACCCTGGCCGACTGGGAGCACTCGCTGCGCACCGCCGTGGGCTACGAGCCCGACCACGTCTCGGCCTACTCCCTGATCATCGAGGACGGCACCCGGCTGGCCGCCCGGATGCGGCGCGGGGAGGTCCCGCCGGTCGACGAGGACGACCAGGCCGACAAGTACGAGCTGGCCGACCGGATCCTGGGGGAGGCCGGCTACGAGTGGTACGAGGTGAGCAACTGGTCCCGGCCCGCCCGCGGCGCCGGCGCCCGGGCCCACCGCAGCCGGCACAACCTCGCGTACTGGCACAACCAGGACTGGTGGGGGATCGGCCCCGGGGCCCACTCGCACGTGGGCGGCACGCGCTGGTGGAATCTCAAGCACCCGGTGCCCTACACGAACCGGGTGCGGGCCGGGGAGTCGCCCGCGGCCGGGCGGGAGATCCTCGACGCGGACACCCGCCACCTCGAGCGCGTGATGCTCGAGGCGCGGATCCGGGACGGCCTGCCCGTGGCGGCCCTGGACGACGCCGGGCGTGCGGCGGTGGCCGGGCTCATCGCCGACGAGCTCGTGGAGCCCGGGCCGGCGCTGCGCGGGACGCTGGTGCTGACCCTGCGGGGCCGGCTCCTGGGCGACGCCGTGGTGCGGCGCCTGCTGGACTGACCGTGGACGCCCGCCGGACCCGGCGGCGGGTGCCTCAGCGGCGGGCGGCGCGCTCCCGCGACCGCTCGCGCAGCTTCTCGGCGAGGCGGTCGTACAGACGGGTGTTGAACCGGTAGAGGTAGGGCTCCCCGTGGTTGACCCGGATCCCGCCGGCGAGGGAGCCGAGGGCCAGCAGCAGCCAGGCCGCGGCGGCGGCGAGCGCGAAGAACCAGCCGACGAACGGGACGGGGGCGAGCAGCACGCCGGCGACCACCACGAGCGTGGGGAGCAGGGTGAAGTTCATCGCCTCTCGCGACTCCTGCTCGGTGAACCTCCCGCGGCGGCGGAAGACGCGGTGGATGAGGAACGAGGGCACGAAGCCGACCACCCCGGCGAAGTGCGCCAGGGTCGCCCACTGGTGGTCCTCGGCGACGGTGAGCGGCTGCGCCACGGGGGAGAGGCCCTCGAACGGGGCCTCGGCGTTCTCGTGGCTCGATCGGGGGTCGGTCTGCACGGGCACGGAAGTCCTTCGGGGGTGGGACCGCGGCGCGGCTGCGGTCGGCGGATGGCGTGGCTCGATTCTACCGGCCGGTTCGGGAGTTGCACGGGGTTCGCCCGCGCACGTGTGCCTGTGTGACGTGATGTCGGTCGCGCCGCCCCGGGAGCTCAGGCGCCCGGGGCGGTGAGGAAGTCGATGAGCTCCTCGACCCGCCCCAGGAGGGCGGGCTCGAGGTCGGCGTAGCTGTCCACCCGGGAGAGGATGTGCTGCCACGCCCGGCCGAGGTCCCCGGGCGTGCGGTGCGGCCAGCCCAGGGCCGCGGCGGTGCCGGTCTTCCAGTCGGTGCCCCGTGGGACCACGGGCCAGGCCTCGATGCCGAGGACCGGGGGCCGGACCGCCTGCCAGATGTCCACGTACGGGTGGCCCAGCACCAGCACGTTGCCGGCGGCCCCGGGCAGGCGCATCGTCCGCTCGGCGATCCGGGACTCCTTGGAGCCGGGCACGAGGTGGTCCACGAGGATGCCCAGCCGCCGGCCCGGGCCCGGGCCGAACTCCTGCACCGCCGCCGGCAGGTCGTCGACGCCGTGCAGCGGCTCCACGACGATGCCCTCGACCGCCAGGTCGTGCCCCCAGACCTTGGCCACGAGCTCGGCGTCGTGGTAGCCCTCGACCCAGACGCGGGAGGCCTTGGCGGTGCTCGCGCGCAGCCCCTCCACGGCCACGGAGCCGGAGCGGGTGCGCCCGGGCTGCTTCGCCGCCGGGGCCGGCGGGGCTCCACGACGACGACGGGCTCGCCCTCCAGCAGGAAGCCCGGCCCGAGCGGGAACGCCTTGACCCGGCCGCGGCGGTCCTCCAGGCCCATGACCCGCATCCCGCCGATCGTCTCCAGGGACACGACTGCCCCGACCCAGCCGGTGGTGACGTCCTCCAGGAGCAGCCCGGGGGCGACCGGCACCTCCGCGGAGACCGGCTTCCGCCGGGCCAGGCCCGCGTCGTCGAGGCTGCGCGGCCCCCAGCCGTAGTCGCTCATGCTCGTCCTCCCGGTCGCGGTCCCGCCCGTCCGGCGCGGATCAGCCGGAAGCGTACCAAACCGGGCGGGCGGGACCGTGGGGTCGGACACGGGGGCTACACTGGATCGCGCTGGCACTGTGGCCGCCCGAGTGCCAGGCGGCCCGGGTGCCGAGGAGACGACGGGGAGGAGCGACGTGAACCATCCGAGACGACTGCAGATCCTGCAGGCCATCGTGGAGGACTACGTGCACTTCCAGGAGCCCGTGGGCTCCAAGGCCCTCGTGGAGCGGCACCGGCTCGGTGTCTCCTCGGCCACCGTGCGCAACGACATGGCCGCGCTCGAGGAGGAGGGCCTGATCACGGCCCCCCACACGAGCTCCGGCCGGATCCCCACCGACAAGGGCTACCGGACGTTCGTGGACCAGATCGCGGCCGTCAAGCCGCTCTCCGGCCCGGAGCGCCGGGCCATCCAGAGCCTGCTCGACGACGCCGCCGACCTCGACGACGTCATGGAGCGCACCGTGCGCCTGCTCGCCCAGCTCACCCACCAGGTGGCGGTCGTGCAGTACCCGCACGCGTCCGGGGTGACGGTGCGCCACGTGGAGGTCGTCGACCTCGGCGCGGGCCGGGTGCTCGTGGTGCTCATCCCCACCAACGGACGGGTCGCGCAGCGCGTGGCGGTGCTGCCCGCCCCCTTGGAGGAGGCGCAGCTGCTCGAGCTGCGCACCCGGGTGCTGGCCGCGGCCGTCGGCCGTTCCCTGGCCGCGGTGCCCGCGGCGCTCGTGACCATGACCGCCGACATGGCGCCCGCGCTGCGCCCGGCCGCCGAGACGGTGGCCGAGGTCGTCGGGGCCCTGGCCGCGGGCGGGGCCGAGCACCGCATGGTCATGGCCGGCACCGCCAACCTCGCCCGCGCCACCGGGGACTTCCACCTGAGCATCGGCCCCGTCCTGGAGGCGCTCGAGGAGCAGGTCGTCATGCTCCGGCTGCTCTCCGAGATGGAGCAGGACGCCCGCGGCGTGGCCGTGCGCATCGGCGCGGAGAACGCCGCGGGGCCCCTGTCCGAGGCGGCGGTCGTCGCCACCGGCTACGGGCCCCAGTCCAAGGTCGGGGTCGTGGGCCCCATGCGCATGGACTACCCGTCCACGATGGCGGCCGTGCGCGCCGTCGCCCGCTACCTCTCCCGTATCCTCGGGGGCTGAGCCCCCGCGGGCCCCGGTGCCGGGGCCCTGCACCAGAACTCCCACCAGACCTCTCGACAGAACGGACCACGGTGAGCAATCACTACGAGACCCTGGGTGTGTCCCGCGACGCCAGCCAGGAAGAGATCAAGAAGGCCTACCGGAAGAAGGCCCGCCGGCTGCACCCGGACGTCAATCCGAGTCCCGAGGCCGCGGAGGAGTTCAAGCGCGTCTCCCACGCCAACGACGTCCTCGCCGACCCCGAGAAGCGGCGGGTGTACGACGCCACCGGGAACGAGAACGGCACCGACACCGGCTTCGGCGGCGGGTTCCCGGGCACCGGCTTCGGCTTCCAGGACATCTTCGACACCTTCTTCCAGGGCGCCGGCGGCTCCGGGGCGGGCCGGCGCGGGCCCGCCTCCCGCACCCGCCAGGGCCAGGACGCGCTGATCAACGTGCGCGTATCCCTCAAGGACGCGGTCTTCGGCACCGAGAAGAAGATCACCGTGGACACCGCGGTGGTCTGCCCCACCTGCAACGGCAGCTGCTGCCAGGAGGGCACCCGCCCGGAGACCTGCGAGGTCTGCCACGGCGCCGGCCAGGTGCAGCGCCAGGTGCAGTCCATCCTCGGGACCGTGGTGACCGCCGCCCCCTGCGCCACCTGTGACGGCTTCGGCACGGTCATCAAGCACCCCTGCCACGAGTGCTACGGCGAGGGCCGCGTGCGCGACCGCCGCCCCCTGACCGTCAAGATCCCGGCCGGGGTCTCCTCGGGCAACCGGATCCGCCTCTCCGGCCAGGGCGAGGCCGGCACGGCCGGCGGTCCCAACGGTGACCTCTACGTCGAGCTCAAGGTCGACCCGGACCCGACGTTCGAGCGGCAGGGCGACGACCTGCACGCCAGGGTGCGCGTGCCCATGACCTCCGCGGCCCTGGGCACCACCGTGACCCTCGAGACCTTCGACGGGGAGCGCGAGGTGCCGGTGACCCCGGGCACCCAGACCGGCCACACGGTCACCCTGCACGACCTCGGCGCCACGCGGCTGCGCGGCGGCGGCCGCGGCGAGCTCTTCGTCCACCTCGAGGTCGAGACGCCCACGGGGCTCGACGACGAGCAGCGCGAGCTGCTGGAGCAGCTCTCCCGGCTGCGCGGGGAGGAGCAGGCCACCGGCACCACGCTCGACAGCCCCGCCGGCTCCGGCGGGTTCTTCTCGCGGCTCAAGGACCGCTTCGACCTGTGAGCCTGCCCGTCTTCAAGGTGGAGCCCGGCCGGCTCGAGGGGCTCGGCCCGGGCGCGGTGCTCACCGTCACCGGGCCGGAGGCCCGCCACGCCGTCACGGTGCGCCGCCTCGGCCCCGGGGAGCGCCTCGAGCTGGTCGACGGCGCGGGCGCCCGGGCGACCGGGGAGCTGTGCGCCGCCGGGACGGACAGCAGGGACAGCATGGACGTGCGCCTGGCCGCGGTGAGCGCGGACCCGGTCCGCCGGCCGCGGCTGGTGCTCGCCCAGGCCCTCGCCAAGGGGGAGCGCGACCTCCTCGCCGTCGAGACGGCCACCGAGCTCGGCGTCGACGCGGTGGTGCCGTGGCAGGCGGAGCGCTCCATCGTGCGGTGGAAGAAGGAGCGGGCGGCCAAGAGCCACGACAAGTGGGTGCACACCGTGGCGGCCGCCGCCAAGCAGTCCCGCCGGGCCCGCTGGCCCGAGGTGCTGCCCCTGAGCACCACCCGGGAGCTCACGGCGCTGCTGGGGCGGCCCGGCACGGCGGGGGTCGTGCTGCACGAGCAGGCCCGCGAGTCCCTGGCGGGACTGCTCGGCGGACCGCACCGGCCCTGGGAGGCGGCGGAGCAGATCGTGCTCGTCGTCGGCCCGGAGGGCGGCATCGCCCCGGGCGAGCTCGAGGCCCTGGCCGGCGCCGGGGCGCGGACGCTGCGGCTGGGGCCCGAGGTGCTGCGCAGCTCCACGGCCGGCCCGGTCGCCCTGGCCGTGCTCAGTGCCGCGCTGGGCCGGTGGGACGGCGCACCGGGGTGAGCCCCGGCCCGGCGGCCCCGCCCACGCCCCCGGCGGGCCCGGCCCTCAGCCCGCGACGACCTCCACGGCGCCGTCGTCGCGCACGGTCACGCCCTCGGCGTCCCGGCCCGTGACCGTCACCCCGTACCGGCCGGGGGTCAGCTCGACCTCGGTGCGGAACCCGACCGTCCCGTCGTCCCGCGCGGTGGTGCTCACCGACCCGCCGGCGACCGTCGCGCCGTCCTCGTCGAGGACCGCCCACCGGACGTCGTCCACGCCCTCCAGGGCCCGGCCGGAGATCTCGACGGCGCCCTCGGGGTGCGGGCCCTCCCGGGGGTCCAGCAGCCACAGGGGCGCCTCCAGGTTCCCGTCCGGGCGCAGGGGCTGGTCGAGCCGGACGGAGCCGAAGACCTCCTCCCGGGCCCTCCCGTCCACGAGCACCACCACCTCCGGCTCCGCGTTCTGCGGCAGCAGCCCCGTGCTGCTCGCCGTGGCCGTCACGGTGTGGGCGAGCTGCTGGAGCGCGAGGTGCGCGTCCTGCTCGTCCAGGCCGGCGCGGAAGGCCTCGGCGGGCAGGTCGACGGTGATCGTGCCGTCCGGCGAGGTGGAGCTTCCCACCCGGTCCACCGGGGACCAGAGGGTGCGGTAGCCCGGGTCCTGGGGCGCGGCGGTGGTCAGCAGCGCGGCCGCGGCCGCGATGGGGTCCACGGCCGCCGGGCCCTCGGTGGCGTCCCGGAACTCGCGGAACAGCCGCTGCTCCCCGTCGGCCGCCCCGCCCAGTACACCGGGACCTTCGTGGTGGCGACCGCGCTGCTGCTGCCCGCGGCGCCGCTGCCCGCCGCGCCGGGCGCGGCAGCGGCAGCGGAGGCCGGCGCGGAGGCGGGCGCAGCGCTCGATGCGGGAACGACGCCGTGGGGCGCCGCCCCGGGCCCGGGGCGCACCCCGCGAGCACGACGACGCAGGCCGCGGACAGGGCGCCCGCGCGGCGGCGGGCGCGGCGGGCGGGGGACCGGAACAGGTCAGTGGCCATGGGGGGACGCACACCTCGTCTCTCCGGGTCGGTGGGGATGCCGGTGCGGCCGGCCGGGGCCCGCACCCGTCCCCCTGCCGGAGGACCCGACCATTCCAGCACAGCGTCCCGGGGCCCCACGCCCGCAACGGCCGCTGCACCGTGACCGATACCAAATCGGAATGTCCGCCCGGGCGGGCCCGGGCGCCGGAGCCGCGCGGTACTCTGGTAGCAGGGCCTGCCCCGCGGGGCGCCCGCCGCCGTACCGCGGTGCCGCACCGGCACCCGCACCGCAAGCACAGCACCCATCGAGAGAGCGAGAGCACGGCCCCACGGGCCGCACCCATGACTGAGACGCTGCCCGGCACCACGCACCCACTGACGGCCCGCACCGTCATCACCTTTCCCGACCGCGAGACCATGGTCCGCTGCCTCGGCTCCGGGGACGACACCCTGCGCCAGGTCGAGGCGGCCTTCCCCGGCCTCTCGACCCGCCCGCGGGAGCTGGAGCTCGGCATCGAGGGTCCGACCGGTCCCGTGCAGATCGTCGCGACGCTCTTCGACGAGCTGAAGGTCCTCGCCGGACGCGAGACCGCGATCACCCCCCAGGTGATCACGCAGCTGCTCGAGCTCATCGGCCGGGACCTCTCCGTCCGGCCCAGCGGAGCGCTGACCCAGAACATCCTCTCCAGCCGGGGCCGCAAGATCCGGCCCAAGACCCTGCACCAGAAGTCCTACGTCGACGCGATCGACGAGCACACCGTCGTGTTCGGCATCGGTCCGGCCGGCACGGGCAAGACCTACCTCGCCATGGCCAAGGCCGTGCAGGCGCTGCAGGCCAAGGAGGTCTCCCGGATCATCCTCACGCGCCCGGCCGTGGAGGCGGGGGAGCGCCTCGGCTACCTGCCGGGGACGCTGAGCGAGAAGATCGACCCGTACCTGCGCCCGCTCTACGACGCGCTGCACGACATGATGGACCCGGAGTCCATCCCGCGGCTCATGGAGGCGGGGACGATCGAGGTGGCACCCCTGGCGTACATGCGCGGGCGGACCCTCAACGACGCGTTCATCATCCTCGACGAGGCGCAGAACACCACGCCCGAGCAGATGAAGATGTTCCTCACCCGCCTGGGCTTCGGCTCGAAGATGGTGATCACCGGCGACGTCACCCAGGTGGACCTGCCCGGCAGCACCTCGTCCGGGCTGCGCCAGGTGCAGCACGTGCTCGGCGGTGTCCAGGACGTCGCGTTCACCGAGATGACCGCGGAGGACGTCGTGCGCCACGAACTGGTGAGCCGCATCGTCAGCGCCTACGACGTCTTCGACACCACGAACCGGCGGCGCAACGAGCGCCGGGAGCGCAAGGAGAGCACGAGGGCGGCGCGGGCCGCCGAGAGCGGCGCCGCCCCCGAGCACGGGGAGCGCGCCTGATGGCCGTCGAGTTCGACCTCCACGCCGACCCCGAGGAGGTGCCGGCCGCGGACCGTGCGGCCTGGGCCGCCGTCGACGCCGAGCTGCTGGGCCGGCTCGCCGAGCACGTCCTGCGGCGCCTGCACGTGCACCCCGACGCCGAGCTGTCGATCGCCGTCGTCGGCGAGGAGGAGATGGCGCGCCTGCACGTCGAGTGGATGGACCTGCCCGGCGCCACGGACGTGCTCTCCTTCCCCATGGACGAGCTGCGCCCCGGCACCGCCGAGCGGCCCGCGGAGGGGACGCTGGGCGACATCGTGCTGTGCCCGCCGGTGGCCCGCCGCCAGGCCGAGGCCGCCGGGCACTCGGTCGCGGACGAGCTGTGCCTGCTCACCACCCACGGGATCCTGCACCTGCTGGGCCACGACCACGCCGAGCCCGACGAGCGGCGCGTCATGTTCGCCCTGCAGCGGGACCTGCTCACCGACTTCCTCGGCCGTCCCGCCCCGGTCGAGACCATGGAGTAGCGGACCGTGACCACTGCCGTCCTGGTCCTCGCGGCCGTCGTGTTCCTGTGCACGGCGTTCGTGCTCACCGCCGCGGAGACCGGCCTGACCTACCTGCCGCGCGCCGACGCCGAGACCATCGTCCGGGAGGACCCCGGCTCGGCCGCCGCCAGGCTGCTGGCCACGCCCACCGCCCACCTGCACGCCCTGCGCTTCTGGACGGTGTGGTTCGAGACCGCCTCCGCCGTGGCCGTGGCCCTCGCGATGTTCCACGGGCTCGGGGACGTCTGGCTGGCCGGGCTGCTCGCCACCGTGGTGATGGCCGCGGTGGGCTTCGTCCTCACCGGGGTGTCCCCCCGCCAGGTGGGCCGCAGCAACCCCGCCGGCACCGTCCGGTTCACCTCGGGCCTCGTGCGCGTGCTGCGCGCCGTGCTGGGGCCCGTGCCGGGCCTGCTGGTGCGCCTCGGGTCCTCGGTCGCCGGCGCCGGCACGCCGCCCCCGGCTTCCTCACCGAGGAGGAGCTGCTCGAGTTCGTCGACCGCTCCACCGACCAGGACGTCATCGAGGACAACGAGGCCGAGCTGCTGCACTCGGTCTTCGACCTCGACGACACGAACGTCCGGGCCGTCATGGTGCCGCGCACCGACATGGTCACCGTCGACGACGACGACACCGTGGACAACGCGCTGAACCTCTTCTTCCGCTCGGGCTACTCCCGGATCCCCGTCATCGGGGAGAGCGCCGACGACGTGCTGGGGATCCTCTACCAGAAGGACCTGGCGGAGCGCGTGCACCGGCAGGGCGCCGGGCTGCGGATCGGCGGGCTGTCCGAGCTGGCCCGCGAGGTCCGCTACGTGCCGGAGTCCAAGAAGGTCAACGAGCTGCTGCGCGAGATGCAGCTCGAGTCCATCCACGTGGCTGTCGTCGTCGACGAGTACGGCGGCACCGCCGGGCTGGTGACCCTGGAGGACCTCATCGAGGAGCTGCTCGGGGAGATCGTCGACGAGTACGACCGCGAGAAGCCCGAGGTCGCCGAGCTCGGCGACGGCCGCTACCGCGTCTCGGCAGCCCTGGGGGTCGAGGACCTGGGCGACCTGTTCGGCGTCGACCTCGAGGACGACGAGGTGGACACGGCCGGCGGGCTGCTGGCCAAGAGCATCGGCCGGGTGCCCATCGTGGGCTCCCGCGCCACCGTCGAGGGCATCGTCCTCGAAGCCGTCACCCTGGAGGGCCGGCGCAACCGGGTGGGCCAGCTGGAGGTCCACCGGGACCCGGAGTGGGTTCCCCCGGGGTCCACGGCCGTGGATCCCGCCGCACTGGAGTCCGAGGAGGAGTCCCACCACCATGTCTGAGCCACCCCCGCCGAGCCGCCCCCGCCGGGTCCACAGAGCCCCCCGGGCCGTTCCGTGCCGGGTTCGCGGTGCTCGTCGGCCGTCCGAACGCCGGCAAGTCCACGCTGACCAACGCCCTGGTCGGGCAGAAGGTCGCGATCACCTCGAACCGGCCGCAGACCACGCGCCACACCATCCGCGGCATCGTGCACCGCCCCGAGGGGCAGCTCGTGCTGGTGGACACCCCGGGGCTGCACCGGCCGCGGACCCTGCTGGGCGAGCGGCTCAACGACCTCGTGGCCGACACGCTCGCGGAGGTCGACGTCATCGGCTTCTGCGTCCCCGCCGACCAGAAGATCGGCCCGGGGGACCGCTACATCGCCCAGCAGCTGGCCGCCTCCGGCAACAAGCCCGTCGTCGCGATCGTCACGAAGACCGACACCGTCTCCCGCGCCGAGCTCACGGAGCAGCTGCTGGCCGTCACCGAGCTCGGCCGCTCCGTCATGGCGGCCGAGCACCAGGCCCGCGCCGAGCGGGCCGAGCGCGCCGCCCGGAAGCCGCGGCACCGCGGAACGGCCGCGCCCGCGCCGGTCGCGCCTCCCGCGGAGCCGGGATGGGCGGACGTCATCCCCGTCTCGGCCGTGGACGGCTTCCAGATGGAGGCCCTCGCCCAGCTGCTCGTCGCCCGGATGCCCGAGTCCCCGGCGCTGTACCCCGACGGCGAGCTGACCGACGAGCCGGAGCTGACCATGGTCGCGGAGCTCGTCCGCGAGGCGGCCCTCGAAGGAGTGCGCGACGAGCTGCCGCACTCCCTGGCGGTCGTGGTCGAGGAGATGGTCCCGCGCGAGGGCCGCCCGGCCGACCGCCCGCTGCTGGACGTGCGGGTCAACGTCTACGTGGAGCGGTCCTCGCAGAAGGCCATCGTCATCGGCAAGGGCGGCTCCCGGCTGCGCGAGATCGGCACCCGCTCCCGCACCGCCATCGAGGCACTGCTGGGCACCAAGGTCTACCTCGACCTGCACGTGAAGATCGCCAAGGAGTGGCAGCGCGACCCCAAACAGCTCTCCCGCCTGGGCTTCTAGGCCGGACGTCCAGGTCCCGGCGCGCGCCCCCGCCGTGCGCCCCCACCGCGTGGCCCGTCACGGGCCGCGCCGCGCACGACTAGCATGGCTCCCGGCGCCCCGGCCGGGCGCCGTCCCCCCGACCCCGGCCCCCGCCGCGGCCGTTCCAGGAGAAGATCACCGTGTCCTCAACGCCCCCCGACGCCCCCGGGCGCCCGCGCGCCCGCCGATGGTCCCGGAAGCGCTGGGCCGCCCTGGCGGTGGTGCTGGTGCTGCTCGTGGTCCTCGGCGTCGGGGTGGCGGCGACCTGGCGGCTGCAGTCCAACCTGGACACGTCCCCGCTGGACCTCGGCGACGGCTCCGGCACGGTCGAGGAGGGGCCGCTGGACGTCCTCGTGATGGGCACCGACACCCGTGAGGGCGAGGGCAACGACCAGTACGGCGACGACGACGACAGCTCCGGGTCCGGGCTGACGGACGTCATGATGCTCGTGCACGTGGCCGAGGGCCGCAGCGGCGTCACGGTCGTCTCGCTCCCGCGCGACCTCGTGACCGACATCCCGCGGTGCACCGACCCCGAGTCCGGGGAGGTGCACCCGGCCGAGGAGGACGCGATGCTGAACTCGGCGATCGCCAACGGCGGCCCCGGGTGCACGGTCGCCACGGTCAACCGGATGACGGGCCTGAAGATGGACCACTTCATGCTCGCCGACTTCAACGCCGTCAAGGAGCTGTCCTCCACGGTGGGCGGGGTCGAGGTGTGCGTCAACGAGGCCGTCGACGACCCGAAGTCCGGCCTGGAGCTGCCCGCCGGCGTGTCCTCGGTGGAGGGCGAGCAGGCCCTGGCCTTCCTGCGCAGCCGCGCCGCGTTCGGGGACGGCGGGGACACCAGCCGGATCCGCTCCCAGCAGTCCTTCCTGGCCTCGCTGGCACGCAAGATCAAGGAGGAGGGCACCCTCATGGATCTGCCCAAGCTCTACGAGATCGCCGACGTGGCGACCCGCAACCTGCACGTGGACGAGGACCTCGCGTCCGTGCCCACCATGGTCGGCCTCGCCACCGCCGTGCGCGGGGTGGACCTGGCGGACATGGTGTTCGTCACCGTGCCCACCGAGCCCTACGCCCTGGACCCCAACCGCCTCCAGCTCGAGGAGGACGCGGCGGAGGACCTCTTCGAGGCGCTGCGCGAGGACAGGTCGCTCACCAGCCCCACGGAGTCCCCGACGGCCTCGGCGAGCCCCTCGCCCGAGGCGTCGACGGCCCCGCCGTTCGACCCGGAGACGGTGCCGCTGTCGGTGTCCAACGCCTCCGGCGTCGAGGGCCGCGACGGCGACATCGCCGAGGTGCTCGAGGACGAGGGGTACGCCCCGGTGGAGAGCGGGGCGCAGCCGGCGGAGCTGCCGGGCACGCAGGTCTTCTTCGGCGCCGGCTGGTCCGAGGCCGCCGCCGCCGTGGCCGAGCTGCTCGGCGTGCCGTCGTCGCAGATCGTGCCCACCACCGACGTCGCCGGGGTCCTCGTCTCGGTGGGCCAGGACTTCCCGGAGGGAGACCGCCTGGAGGTGCGCTCCGCGCTGCCGGGGGAGCTCAACGGCCAGACCGCGGAGCAGTACACCTGCCAGCAGGCGGCGGGGGACTGGTGAGCCGGGGAGCCGGTCCGCCGCGCGCCGCGTGATAGGTTGGACACATGCGGACAGGGACCCTCCTCCTTACGTGCCGCAACGGGGCCTGACCCGTCGTCGAATGGCCGGCCTCCCGTTGCGGAGTTCCTGATGCCCGGCCACCCGCAGACTTCTCGAGCAGAACAGGCCCACCCCATGCGCAACCGCCAGCAGCCCTCCGGCATGCCGATCCACAAGTACGTGCCGTACCAGCAGCAGTTCCCCTTCGACATGTCCGACCGCACCTGGCCGGACCGGGTGATCACGGAGGCGCCGCGCTGGTGCGCCGTGGACCTGCGCGACGGGAACCAGGCGCTCATCGACCCCATGAACTCCGACCGCAAGCTCACGATGTTCGAGCTGCTGGTGCGGATGGGCTACAAGGAGATCGAGGTGGGCTTCCCGTCCGCCTCCCAGACCGACTTCGACTTCGTGCGCCGGCTCATCGAGGAGGACCGGATCCCGGACGACGTCTCCATCCAGGTCCTCACCCAGTCCCGAGAGCACCTGATCGAGCGCACCTACGAGGCCATCGACGGCGCCGACAAGGCCATCGTCCACCTCTACAACGCGACCTCCACGCTGCAGCGGCGCGTGGTGTTCGAACAGGACATGGACGGAATCGTCGACATCGCCCTCACGGGGGCGCGGCTGTGCATGAAGTACGAGGAGCAGCTGAAGAACACCGCCGTGACCTACGAGTACTCCCCGGAGTCCTACACCGGCACGGAGCTGGAGTTCGCCGCCCGCATCTCGAACGCGGTGGCGGAGACCTTCGAGATCGGCGGGGAGCGGGAGATGATCCTCAACCTGCCCGCGACCGTCGAGATGGCCACCCCCAACGTCTACGCGGACTCCATCGAGTGGATGTGCCGCAACCTCTACAACCGGGACGCCACCGTGGTCTCCCTGCACCCGCACAACGACCGCGGCACCGGGGTGGCCGCCGCCGAGCTCGGCTACCTGGCCGGCGCCGACCGGATCGAGGGCTGCCTGTTCGGCAACGGCGAGCGCACGGGCAACGTCGACCTCGTGACCCTGGGCCTGAACCTGCTGACCCAGGGCGTGGACCCGCAGATCGACTTCTCCGACATCGACGACATCCGGCGCACCGTGGAGTACTGCAACCAGCTGCCCGTCCACGAGCGCTCCCCGTACGGCGGGGACCTGGTCTTCACGGCCTTCTCCGGCTCCCACCAGGACGCCATCAAGAAGGGCTTCGACCGGATGGCGCGGGACGCCCAGGCGCAGGAGCGCTCCGTGGACGAGCTCGTGTGGGCGGTGCCCTACCTGCCGATCGACCCGAAGGACCTCGGCCGGACCTATGAGGCCGTGATCCGGGTCAACTCGCAGTCCGGCAAGGGCGGCGTGGCCTACCTGCTCAAGAACGAGCACGGCCTGGACCTGCCCCGCCGGGCGCAGATCGAGTTCTCCCGGGTGGTGCAGGAGCACACGGACACCAGCGGCGGGGAGGTCTCCGGGGCCCAGCTGTGGAAGGCGTTCGAGGACGAGTACCTGCCCACCGCCCACGAGTCCGGCGACGGACGCTGGGGCCGCTACCGGATCACCAACATCACCACGACCTCCGAGGAGGACGGGGAGACCACCCTCGAGATCGGCCTGGACGTCGAGGGCACCCAGCACCACTGCACCGGGCAGGGCAACGGCCCCATCGAGGCGCTGCTCGCGGTCTTCGCCGCCGAGGGCGTGGACGTGCGCGTGCTCGACTACAGCGAGCACGCCATGTCCGCCGGCGGCGACGCGCAGGCCGCCAGCTACGTCGAGGCGGCCGTGGGCGACCGGGTGCTGTGGGGCGTGGGGATCGACGCGAACACCACCCGCGCCTCCCTCAAGGCGGTCGTCTCGGCGGTCAATCGCGCGGTCCGGGACGCCCAGGGCTGAGCTCCCGTCTCCGCGCCGGCACGGCGGGCCGTCCCTGCGGGGGCGGCCCGCCGTCGCGGTGCCGGAGCGCCCGGCTGCGGTGTCCGCCGGGCGTGGGAGAATGACCGAGTGGCCAGGACGACCTTCGCATCGCGCACCTACCGGGACGACGCCGTGGTGCTGCGCACCTACAAGCTGGGCGAGGCGGACCGGATCGTGGTGCTGCTGACCCGCGACCACGGTCAGGTGCGGGCGGTGGCGAAGGGCGTGCGCCGGACCACCTCCCGCTTCGGCTCCCGGCTGGAGCCGTTCAACGTGGCCGAGCTGCAGCTGGTCACCGGCCGGAACCTGGAGATCGTCTCCCAGGCCCTGGGCAAGCGCGGCTACGGGTCGGTCATCGCCGCGGACTACGCCAAGTACACCGCGGCCGCCGCCATGGCCGAGGCCGCGGAGAGGTTCACCGAGAACGACGACGAGTCCGCGGCCCAGCAGTACCGGCTGCTGGTCGGCGCGCTGTCCGCCCTGGCCCGCGGGCTGCACGAGCCGGGCGCGGTCCTGGACTCCTACCTCCTGCGCGCCGTGTCCACCGCCGGGTGGGCGCCGAGCTTCACGGACTGCGCCCGCTGCGGGGCCCCCGGTCCGCACGAGGCGTTCTCGGCGCCGCTCGGCGGCGCCGTCTGCCCGGCGTGCCGCCCGCCCGGGGCCGCCGCCCCGGACCCCGCCACGGTCTCGCACCTGTCCTCGCTGCTCACGGGGGACTGGGAGCGCATCGCGGCCGCGGACCCGCGCACGGCCCGGGCCGCGGCGGGAATCGTGGCGTCCTACGTACAGTGGCACCTGGAGAGGGCCGTCCGGTCCCTGCACCTCGTGGAACGGAGCTGACCATGCCCGGCTTTGCCGCCCCGCCCCCGCACCCCACCGGCGTCACCGCCCCGCCCATCCCGTCCCGGTTCGTGCCCCGGCACGTGGCCGTGGTGATGGACGGCAACGGACGCTGGGCGAACCAGCGCGGCCTGCCGCGCAACGAGGGCCACAAGGCGGGGGAGGCGGCGCTCATCGAGGTGATGGCCGGGGCCATCGAGCTGGGCATCCCCTACGTGAGCGCCTACGCCTTCTCCACCGAGAACTGGAAGCGGTCCCTCGACGAGGTCACGTTCCTGATGAACTACACCGCCGACGTCATGGAGCGCCAGCTGCCCACCTTCCAGGAGTGGGGCGTCCGGATCCGGTGGGCCGGCCGCAGGCCCCGCCTGTGGCGGGCCGTGATCAACCGCCTCGAGGAGGCGGAGCGGGCCACTCGCGACAACGACGTGGTGACCCTGACCATGTGCGTCAACTACGGCGGGCGGGCCGAGATCGCCGACGCCGCGGCGGCCATCGCCGCCGACGCGAAGGCGGGCCTGCTCAATCCGCGCAGCATCGACGAGGCCACGGTGCAGCGCTACCTCGACGAGCCCGACCTCCCGGACGTCGACCTGTTCCTGCGCTCCTCCGGGGAGCAGCGGATCTCGAACTTCCTGCTGTGGCAGTCCGCCTACGCCGAGCTCGTCTTCCAGGACGTCCTGTGGCCGGACGTCGACCGCCGCACGCTGTGGGAGGCGGTGGAGGCCTACGCCCGCCGTGACCGCCGGTACGGCGGCGCCGTCGACCGGGTCGCGGGTCCCGGCGTCTCCGCCTGAGCGGCCCCGGGCCGGCCGAGGGCGCGCAGCCACGCCACGAGGTCCTGCTGGGCGGCCCGCCGCACGGGCCCGCGGGAGAGATGGACGTCGTGCACCGCGCCCTCGTAGGAGCGCACGGTCACGTCCGGGCCGAGGTCCGGGGCGTGCCGTCGGATCTGCCGGACGTCCAGCACCGTGTCGGCCGAGCGCATCCGCTCCGACCACCAGGGCCGGATGTGCGAGCGTGCCGAGACCTGGACCAGCACGGGAACCTGAAGGTCCAGCCCGCGCGAGACCTCACGTTGAGCTTGAAGGACAGCGTTGAGCCACCCCGGGGTGATGTCGAAGCTGGTCTCGGGCCGCCACCGCGGATCGATCGGCCACTCGCCCTCGGCGTGCTCGCTGATCACCCGGTAGTAGTGGCTGCGCAGCCGGGCCCGCACGGCACGGTCCGGACGCCGCCGGGCGAGACGGCCCAGGGCCGGGCGGAGGGCGGCGCCCACCGCGTCCGCCCCGTGGCTGCCCAGCCACGGGGCGTTCAGGGCCAGGCCCGCCAGCCGGCCCGGGTGGCGGGCCGCCCACAGGGCCGCGGTCAGGCCGCCGGTGGAATGACCCATCAGCACGAGCCGGCCGCCCGGCGCGGGCAGCCCGTCCTCGGCCAGCAGCGCGAGGGCGGCGGCGATGTCGTCGTCGTAGTCGGCGAGGTCGGTGGCGTGCCCGGGACTGCCGGCACCCTCGGCGAGCACCGCGTCGGTGAGGTTGCGCCCGTACCCGTGCAGGTCCAGGGCGTAGAAGCCGTACCCGGCCGCGGCGCACGTCCGGGCGAGCTCGGCGTTGAAGAAGTAGTCGGACCACCCGTGCAGGTACAGCACGACGTCGCGGGGGGCCCCGCCCGCGGCCGGTCGGCCGTCGGGACGGTGGCGCACCACCGTGGCGGTGGTGTGCGGCGCCGAGTCCGGCCCCAGGTCCACGGTGCGGGCGCGGAAACCCGGTCCCAGCACGTCGGGGACCCACGGGTCCGGGGGAGCGCTCAACCGGTCACCTCCCGCGGGCGGTCGTCGGCCCGCCCGAGGTGCTCGCGGGGCCGCCCGGGCGGTGGGGGGCCCTGTGGAAGACTGGGCCCATGCGCTTCTACCCTATGTTCTTCCAGGCCGTGTTCTCCCGGATGGACGCCGAGAAGGCCCACCGGGTGGGCTTCGCCGGCGTCCGGGCGGCCCGGGCCGTGCGGCTGAGCACGGCCCTGCGGGTCTACACCCGCGCCGATCCCGCCCTCGAGGTCGAGGCGCTCGGCCTGCGCTTCCCCTCGCCCTTCGGCCTCGCGGCCGGCTTCGACAAGGGGGCCGAGGGGATCGGCGCCCTGACCGACCTCGGCTTCGGCCACGTCGAGATCGGCACCGTGACCGCCCAGGCGCAGCCGGGCAATCCGCGCCCCCGGCTCTTCCGCCTCGTGCGGGACCGCGCCGTGGTGAACCGGATGGGCTTCAACAACGACGGCGCCGAGGCGGTGGCCCCGCGGCTGGCCCGGGCCCGGCGCGAGCTCGAGGCCGACCACCGCGGCCGCGCCCGGCCGGTGCTGGGCGTGAACATCGGCAAGACGAAGGTGGTCCCGCTCGAGGACGCGGTGGACGACTACCTGCAGAGCACCCGCACGCTCGCGCCCCTGGCCGACTACCTGGTGGTCAACGTGTCCTCGCCCAACACCCCGGGGCTGCGCCGGCTCCAGGACATCGAGAGCCTGCGCCCGCTCCTCTCGGCCGTGGGCGCCGCGGCCGACGAGGCCGCCGCCCGGCACGTGCCCCTGCTGGTCAAGATCGCCCCGGACCTCTCCGAGGAGGACGTCCTGGCCGTGGCCGACCTGGCTCTGGATCTCGGGCTCGACGGCATCGTGGCCACCAACACGACGATCTCCCGGGAGGGACTCGTCGCCGAGCCCGCCGAGGTCGAGGCCTGCGGGGCCGGCGGGCTCTCCGGGGCCCCGCTGCGGGAGCGCTCCCTCGAGGTGCTGCGCCTGCTGCGCGAGCGCGTGGGGGACCGGCTCGTGCTCGTCTCCGTGGGCGGGGTGACCACCGCCGAGGACGTCCAGGAGCGCCTGGCCGCCGGGGCCACCCTCGTCCAGGGCTACACCGGGTTCCTCTACGAGGGGCCGTTTTGGGCCAGGAGCATCAACCAGGGGCTCGCGCGCCTGGCACGCCGCCGCGGCTGAGCCCGGGAACGGCTCCGCCCCCGGGCCGAGGGCACGGGGGCGGAGCGGGGGCCGTGGGGCCCGGTGGTCCGATCAGGAAGGACGCTCCCCGCGGGCGACCTGCGGCTTGGGCAGGCGCAGCCGGCGCATGGTGAACCCGCGCATCGCGGCGTACCAGCGCACGCCCGGCTCCACCGTCCCGAACCTGGCCCGGATCGCCTTCTTCATCCGGCCCGTGGACAGGACGGCGTCGGCGATGCCCAGGAGCATGAGCGCCAGATGACGTAGACCCCGTAGGTGGCCACGTCCTGGATCGGGAAGAACAGCACGACCAGGGCCACCAGGGCCACGACCATCAGGTACTCGCCCACGTTGATCCGGGAGTCCACCCAGTCCCGCGCGAAGCGCCGCTGCGGGCCCTTGTCCCGCGGGCCGAGGTAGCGCTTGTCGCCGGCGGCCATCCCCGCCTGGGCCCGCATCCGCTGCTCGCGGGCGCTCTCCCGGGACTGGGCCTTGGCGGCCTTGCGGTCCTCGGGCACCAGGGGGCGGCGGCGGGCGGCCTCCTGCTCCCGGCGGCTCGGCGTCGGCCGGCCCTTGCCCGGGGTCTGCCGGGGGGCGGCCGGCTCGGCCCGGGGCGGCTCAGCGGTCACCGCGGTGGAACCCGCGCGGTCTGCGTCCTTCTTGCGTCCAAACACCCGTCAAGGATAGCCGACGCACCTGCGTCCCACCGCCGGGGCCCGCACGTAGGCTGGCCACCATGAACGCGCCGTACACCCCCACCGTCCCCGTTCCCCTCGACGCCGTGCGCGCGGCCGTGCACGCCGACCTGCCGAGGACCGTTGCCCAGCTGGCGGAGCTGGTGGCGGTCCCCGGCATCGCCTGGGAGTCCTTCGACGCCGCGCAGCTCGAGCGCAGCGCCGAGGCCGTCGCCGCCGTGCTGGCCGGCGCCGGGCTCGACGAGGTGGAGATCCTCCGGGTGCCCCTCGGGGACGGCCCGGGCCACCCGGCCGTCGTGGCCCGCCGCCGGCCCGCCCCCGGCTACCCGACGGTGCTGCTCTACGCCCACCACGACGTCCAGCCGCCGGGCCGGCGGGAGCTGTGGGAGTCCGACCCGTTCGTCGCCGAGGAGCGGGACGGACGGCTGTACGGCCGGGGCGCCGCCGACGACAAGGCGGGGATCATGGCCCACGTGGCGGCCCTGCGCGCCGCGACGGACCAGCGGGGCGAGGACCTCGGGCTCGGGGTGACGGTCTTCGTGGAGGGCGAGGAGGAGGCGGGGTCCCCGTCCTTCCGGGACTTCCTGGAGGCCTACCGGGACCGGCTGGCCGCCGACGTCATCGTGATCGCCGACTCCGCGAACTGGGAGGTCGGGGTGCCGGCGCTGACCACGAGCCTGCGCGGCATGGTCGGGGCGGTCGTGGAGGTCTCCGTGCTGGAGCACGCCGTGCACTCCGGGATGTACGGCGGGCCGGTCCTGGACGCGCCCACGCTGCTGGCCCGGCTGATCGCCACCTTCCACGACGACGACGGCGCCGTGGCCGTCGCAGGACTGCACGCCGAGGACAGCACCGACCTCGTCTACGACGAGCAGCGCTTCCGCGCCGACGCCGCGGTCCGCGACGGCGTCCGGCTCGCCGGGCGCGGCTCCATCGCGTCGCGGCTCTGGACGCAGCCGGCGCTGTCGGTCACGGGGATGGACGTGACCCCCGTCGACGTCGCCTCCAACACGATCGCGCCCTCCTCCCGCGCCAAGATCAGCCTGCGGACAGCGCCCGGCCAGGACCCCGCCGAGGCGGCCGAGGCCCTGCGTCGGCACGTGGAGTCCCACGCGCCCTTCGGCGCGCACGTGCGCTTCGAGCTCGAGGAGACGGGGCAGTCCTTCCGCACCGACATGGGCTCCGAGGCGGCCCGCGTCGCGCAGTGGGCGCTGGGGGAGGCGTGGGGCCGTCCCGCCGTGGAGACGGGGATCGGCGGGTCGATCCCCTTCACCGCGGACCTGCTGGAGGTCTATCCTGGGGCGGACATCCTCATCACGGGCGTCGAGGACCCTGACTCGCGGGCGCACAGCGCCAACGAGTCCCTGCACCTGGCGGACTTCGAGCGCGCGGTGGTCGCGGAGACCCTCATGCTGCTGGGCCTCGACGACGCCGCCCGTTCCGGGCAGCAGCCCCGGGAATGAACCCGGGCGCCCGTCCGTTGTGCCCGTGACAGACCCGCCGCCGGCCCGAACCCGGGCGGCGACCCTCCACAGAAAGTGAGCATCATGAGCGTCACGACCGAGAACGGCGCCGCAGTGGACGGCCTGCCCACCCACGGCGTCGTGCTGACCGAGGTCGCGTCCCAGAAGGTCCGCGCCCTGCTCGAGCAGGAGGGCCGCACGGACCTCCGGCTGCGCGTGGCGGTGCAGCCCGGCGGCTGCTCCGGCCTCATCTACCAGCTGTACTTCGACGAGCGCATCCTGGACGGGGACTCCGTGCGGGACTTCGGCGGCGTCGAGGTCGTCGTGGACAAGATGAGCGTGCCCTACCTCGAGGGCTCGACCGTCGACTTCGAGGACACGATCTCCAAGCAGGGGTTCTCGATCGACAACCCGAACGCGGGGGGTTCCTGCGCCTGCGGCGACTCCTTCCACTGAGCCGCCCCGCACCCTCCCGAGAGGCCCGCCGTCCGCCCGGACGGCGGGCCTCCGTGCGTTGCGGGAGCGTCCCCGGAAACCGGCCCGCACCGCGCCCCGGACCGCCGCGCGGACGCTGACACTGTGTCACCAGATGTCAGCGACTAGGGGTAAGCTCGGAGGGAAACATTCCACATGACTGTGTCCAGGCTCTGGGAATCGGGGCCTTCGGCGCGCAGACGACGAGCACGAGAAGAAGAGGAAGGGCCGTCTGTGAGTTCGCACACACGAACCGGCAGCCGCCGGCGCCGCGCGGCAAGGACGTCCGCGGTCGCCGTCCTGGCAGCAACCGCGCTGACCGGTTGCTCCGAGGAGGCGAAGCTCGGCTGGATGCCCACCGAGCGGGGCGTCACCGACAACGCCGACATGATCCTGGACCTGTGGATCGGGTCGTGGATCGCGGCCCTGGCCGTGGGCCTGGTGACCTGGGGCCTCATGCTCTGGTGCATGATCGCCTACCGCCGCCGCAAGAACGAGACCGGCTACCCGCGGCAGGTGGCCTACCACGCGCCGCTCGAGGTCTTCTACACGATCGTGCCGATCGCGCTGATCATGTCCCTCTTCTTCTTCACGGTGCGCACGCAGGCCGCGATCACCACCCCGCACGACAACCCGGACGTCACCGTCCAGGTGTACGGCAAGCAGTGGGCCTGGGACTTCAACTACCTCACCGACGACGTGTGGGACACCGGCATCCAGGGCCACCTGGACGGCGAGGAGGGCGTGCCCGAGCGCGTGCCCACCCTCTACCTGCCCGTGGACAGCGACATCGAGCTGCAGGTCACCTCCCGCGACGTCATCCACTCCTTCTGGGTCCCCGCGTTCCTCGAGAAGGCGGACATGTTCCCCGGCCGCACCAACACCATCAGCATCACCACGGGCCGGGAGGGCTCCTACTTCGGCAAGTGCGCCGAGTTCTGCGGCGAGTACCACTCCGAGATGCTCTTCAATGTCAACGTGGTCAGCCAGGCCGAGTACGACGCCCACATCCAGTCCCTGCGCGACGCGGGACAGACCGGTGCGCTGGGCGCGGAGTACAACCGCGACTCCTACCCGGACCCGGGCGAGGAGTACGTGAGCGAGCCCGGCTCCGCCGGCGAGTTCCCGGACGTCGACCAGCCCGCCGACCTGTCCACGACCAACTAAGGAGTACCGGTGTCCACTCTCGAGTATTCACGGGACGAGGCAGCCACAGTCGCTCCGCGCGTGGTGCCCCGGTCCAAGGGGCGGATGGTCGTCAGCTGGCTGACGACCACCGACCACAAGACCATCGGGTACATGTACCTGATCTCCTCCTTCACCTTCTTCTGCATCGCCGGGATCATGGCGCTGCTGATCCGCGCCGAGCTCTTCGAGCCCGGCATGCAGATCCTGGAGACCAAGGAGCAGTACAACCAGCTGTTCACCATGCACGGCACCCTGATGCTGCTGATGTTCGGCACCCCACTGTTCGCCGGCTTCGCCAACGTCATCGTCCCGCTGCAGATCGGCGCCCCCGACGTGGCCTTCCCCCGGCTGAACGCCATCGCCTTCTGGTTCTTCCTGTTCGGCTCGCTCATCGCGACCGCCGGGTTCATCACCCCGCAGGGCGCGGCGTCGTTCGGCTGGACGGCGTACACGCCGCTGTCCAACGCCTCCTTCACCCCCGGACTCGGCGGTGACCTGTGGGTGTTCGGCCTGGCGCTGTCCGGCTTCGGCACCATCATGGGCGGCGTCAACTTCATCACCACGATCATCGCCATGCGCGCCCCGGGCATGACCGTGTGGCGGATGGGCCTGTTCACCTGGAACACGCTGATCACCTCGCTGCTGATCCTCATGGCGTTCCCGCCGCTGGCGGCCGCCCTGTTCGCGCTGGGCATGGACCGCACCCTGGGCGGGCACATCTTCGACCCGGCCAACGGGGGAGCGGTGCTGTGGCAGCACCTGTTCTGGTTCTTCGGCCACCCCGAGGTCTACGTGCTGGCGCTGCCGTTCTTCGGCATCGTCTCGGAGATCATTCCGGTGTTCTCCCGCAAGCCGCTCTTCGGCTACAAGGGCCTCGTCTTCGCGACCATCGCCATCGCCTCGCTGTCGGTGACCGTGTGGGCCCACCACATGTACGTCACCGGCGCGGTCATGCTCTCGTTCTTCGCCTTCATGACGATGATGATCGCCGTCCCGACCGGAGTGAAGTTCTTCAACTGGATCGCCACCATGTGGCAGGGCTCCATCACCTTCGAGACCCCCATGCTCTGGGTGCTGGGCTTCCTGTTCACCTTCCTCTTCGGAGGACTGACCGGCGTGATCCTGGCCACACCGCCGCTGGACTTCCACGTCTCGGACTCCTACTTCGTGGTGGCCCACTTCCACTACGTGCTGTTCGGCACCATCGTGTTCGCGATGTTCGCCGGCTTCCACTTCTGGTGGCCGAAGTTCACCGGAAAGATGCTCAACGAGCGGTTGGGCAAGATCCACTTCTGGATGCTGTTCGTCGGCTTCCACATGACCTTCCTGATCCAGCACTGGCTGGGCGTGGACGGGATGCCGCGCCGCTACGCGGACTACCTGCCCGAGGACGGCTTCACCTGGATGCACCAGATCTCCACCGCCGGAGCCATGCTCACCGGCGCCTCGATGATCCCGTTCTTCTTGAACGTCTACATCACCTGGCGCAACGGGAAGAAGGTCGAGGTCGACGACCCGTGGGGCTTCGGCGGTTCCCTGGAGTGGGCGACGTCCTGCCCGCCGCCGCGCCACAACTTCACCTCGCTGCCGCGGATCCGCTCCGAGCGCCCGGCACTGGACCTGCACCACCCGGAGCTGGCCGCGGAGTCCCCGCAGCAGTCGCCGGTCGACGACGCCGCCATGGCCACGCGGAAGGGCTGACCGCATGAAACTCTCCATCAAACTGTTCAACCTCCTGGGCGTCTTCAGCGTCGTCGCAGCCATCGTCTACGGCTTCCTCACCCGCTTCGAGGAGCTCGTCGGCTTCCCGGCGCTGCTGGCCGTCGGCGCGATGTCCTTCATGCTGGCCGTCTACCTGTGGCTCGTGGACCGCAACTCGGGTGGTGTGCTGCCCGAGGACAAGCTCGACGGCGAGATCGTGGAGTCGGCCGGCGAGTACGGCCACTTCTCGCCGTGGAGCTGGTGGCCGTTGCTGCTGGGCATTGGCTGCGCCCTGGCGTTCGTGAGCCTGGCCATCGACTGGTGGATCCTGATGCTCGCCGCCCCCGTGGTGTGCGTGGGCCTGCTCGGGCTCGTCTTCGAGTACTCCCGCGGTGACCACGCCCACTGATCGGCGACGCTGAGGCGGAGCACGCGGAAGCCCCGGACACCACAGGTGTCCGGGGCTTCCGCCGTTCTCGCGTCCCGGCGGTGCTCATCCCCGCCCGGTGCATTCCTGCTCGCGCCCGTTGGTGCCTGCGCCCGTCCCTGTCGCCCAGCCCCTGGAACCCCCGTCGCGGGTGCCTCCGCTGCTACTGGACCCGCACCGGTCCAGTCGCGGATGGAAACGCGTCCGCCGGACCGCAGGCATCGGCTTTGGGCCCGTGCGCCGCCGTACGGGTCTGCGTGACGGTTCAGGGGGCTCATGGGGCTCCGACCGACCCGAACGCGCCAGGGCGTTCCAAGCCGCCCGGGTGCGCCCTGCAACTGGCCCGGCGTCGGCTCCCGGGCGGCCCTGGTGCCGCGAGGTCACACCGGACCGGGAACTCGGCGGCGTAGGACGTCCACGGCCGCCCTCGACACAGTGCGTGCCTGGTGCGCGCACCAGCGGGACGTACCGCTGCACGAGGCTGCGGATGCGGCGAGGACGGCATTGGTCCTGCAGCACGCGGAGGAGTCGACGCGATGACGAAGCACCTGATGTCGTTCGTGAGCGTTGCCGTGGTGCTGTCCGGCGGCGAGCGGCAGGCCGTGTCGGACACCGTGTCAACGCCGAACGAACATTGACCCCCTATCGCCGACTGAAATCTGACCCCTCGTCGGTGGTGTAGCGGCGGGTGCGGTAGGACTCTCCGTCCATGGTGAGTACGTGGGCGTGGTGGATGAGGCGGTCGAT